>CAXNCP010000036.1:0-7010 GCA_964200935.1 Chlamydiia bacterium
TTTATCCGAAGGACAATACGACCGGATGCACCAAGCAAGCATGCAATTTGAGAGAAAATTTTGATGAGCTGCAGAAAAACGGGATAGAGATTGTAGGGGTGAGCCTCGACTCGGTCGAAAGCCACAAAAACTTTGAGCAAAAATATCATCTACCCTTTCGGCTGATTGCTGATACCGACCGGAGGTTATCTAAAATGCTTGGAGTATATAAATGGCACTTTGGATTCCATTTTTTTCCCTACAAGTGGATCAAACGGACTACAGTGATCCTCGATCCGACAGGTTGTGAAGTAGGGAGGATCGAATCGGTAGATGTAGGTCGACATGCAGAGCAGATACTCGAATTTTTAAAGCCCTATATCTCCTAGATTTTTCCTTCTAATCTCCCGATTTGTCTAGAAATGGCCAAAGAGGATATACTCGGCCATTTAAGGAAATATAAAACGTATTAAGTAGTGGATAGATGTCGACCTTATGATCCATAGTAAAGATTTAGGAGCTGTTGTTCATGATGGCCCGTTCCATGCAGATGAAATCATAGCTTGCGTTCAATTGGTTCATGCAGGGTTTATACAAAAAGAAAACATACACCGTTCAAGAGATCCCCATGAGCTTACACGTTACCAATTCGTGATAGATGTTGGGGGAGAATACGACCCATCGAAGTTTCGTTTTGACCATCACCAAAGCTCCTACACCGGGCAGATGAGCTCTGCAGGGATGGTTGCAGAGTTTTTGCACCAAAAAGGGGTTTATGATGGACATTTGTACCATTTTTTAAGAAAAGAGCTGACGGATCATGTTGACGCATTCGATAATGGACGGGTTAGCCGCGAGATTTTGAACACACCCACTTTTTCCCATGTGGTAGAAAATTTTGTCCCGATTCAAGAAGATGCTTCAAAAAAAGAGATGGATCGAGCCTTCTTTTTAGCGTTTGATTTTGCTTACGGTCATTTTGAACGGTTGGTGGGCCGTTATAAATACCGGCAGCGTTGCAAAGAGACAATTAAAGCGGTCATGGAATCCTCTAAAGAAATCCTTGTATTTGATGACATGATGCCATGGCTGGAGAATTTTTTTGAGCTAGGTGGACAACACCATCCGGGTCTATACATCGTCATGCCGGTCCCCAACGGATGGAAAGTGCGAGTAATCCCAAAAACATATGAGGACCGGATGGGGGCGAGGATGGATCTGCCAAAACCATGGGGCGGATTGACCGATCATGAATTGGAGGCAGTATCAAAAATTGCCGGAGCCAAGTTTTGTCATAAGGGTCTATTCATCGCAGTATTTGCAACGAAAGAGGGGGCTATTGAGGCGGCTAAGAAGAGCCTGTCTTATCATCAACACAGATCATGAGGTAACGGACTATGAAAACCCTATTTTCAAAAATCATCGACAAAGAGCTTAATGCAAGCATCATTTATGAGGATGAGAGGGTGATTGTAATAAAAGATATCCATCCAAAAGCCCCTGTCCACTGGCTTGTGATTCCAAAAATTCAAATTCCAACATTTCAGGATTTACAAAAAGAACATTTCGGGTATTTGTTAGCTATGACCGAAGTGATTCAAAAACTTGCGAAAGAGCACTCATTAGAGAAGGGCTATCGCTTGGTAGTGAATAACGGACCTGAGGCGGGTCAATCGGTATTTCATTTACATATCCATTTGTTGGCGCACCGTGCACATAATCACGATTTTTAGTAGTTTATTCCTGGGGATACCCCTTATCGCAGGTTTGAGTGAAATACAATCCTCGATCCTCATCCAAGATAACGAGGGGGCATTGAAGTATTCTAAGGCCTATTTTCTGGAAGATCCAGACAAATTAGACCGCAAATTCATCTATGCCCAAACGCTTGCCTATTTGCTTAGGACCCAAGAGGCGATCAATTTGGTCAAATCAGAGGACCTGAAGCCCCAAAATGCGTTCGAATTGATTGAATCGCTAGCATGGTCGGTTTTGAGAAAACATGCTCAAGGGGGAGAAGCTAGCGAGGCGATGTCTATTTTAGGTGCTGCGATGACGCGAGATATTCGTGGGCTAAAAATTTTGATGGAGAAGGCGAGATCACCAAATGCCCGCGTTAGAGGATTTGCCTTACGCTTATCCGGCTACTATCCGGATCCTCCGCTAAAAAAATTGATCGCCAGGTTGATTTCAC
Organism: Chlamydiia bacterium; assembly: GCA_964200935.1. Classification (GTDB taxonomy): domain Bacteria; phylum Chlamydiota; class Chlamydiia; order Chlamydiales; family RGXB01; genus RGXB01. The sequence goes on from CAXNCP010000036.1 coordinate 2,174, forward strand.
TCGAGTCAAATTATCATGTAAGACTGGAAGCGATCCGTTCTGCAGGACAGCAGGGAAACAAGGAAGCAATAGAACCATTGAAAAAGATCATCGAGCATTCGCTATCCACATCGGAGGAGCGTTTATCTGCTATAGGGAGCCTTGCATCCATTTTAGAGGGGATCGATCCGATCCAATTACAGTATCTGATCCAAAATGACCGAGCTCAATACCGGGAGCTTGCTCTTGAGGCGATGATTCGTGAAGGGAAAAAAGAGCATCTGGACCTGGTGATTGCCCACCTGAATGATCCATCTCTTGATGTACGTGCCAAGGCGTTTGAAGCGTTGGTTCTTTTAGCCGAAAATAAAGCAACCCTCAAAGCCGCTGCCCCTCTCATAGAAAAAAGTTGCCAAGAGGTCTCTTTGCCCGTCCAAATGATGGGTAACTGGGCGTTATCGCTTATAGAAAATTCCGAGGCGGTTGACTTTTTCATGAAACTTTTAGATCATGAGTCGCTTGGAATTCGGATGACGGCAGCCTCTTTTATTGCAAAGTCCAGACCTCTTTTAGATGCCTTGGAAAAAAGTGAAAAGGTGGTTTTAGACCCTTTTGCCAAAATTAACCTGGCTCTTGGCTATTTGCGCCACAAACAACGGCTAGAATTTGTGAAAGAGACCCTTAAAGAGTTTCTCCACAATGAAACGGGTCTTGTGATGTATCGGGGAGAAGAGGGGATGTTCCCCGCGGTGACCCCATCCGTTGTCTCCCATCAACCGATGCTACCTAATTATCCTCTAATAGTCGATCAGCTGACACGCCTCTCTTTGATCGGATCCTATGCTCTTGTCGACCTTGAGGGGGCAAAAAAAGCCCTGGAGCAGCTTTTGGAGAAAAAGTTAGTTCCGGTTAGCAAAATGGCATTGATGTTTTTATTCAAAGAGTCGGATACCGATGTTGTTGAGGTTGCCAAGGAACTGATGAAGACCACCGATCGGAAAAATCGGTTGCAGACACTTCTGGTTTTGGCGTTTTTCGGGAAAGAAACTTCTATATGTGAGGAGCTGATCGAACTTTATCCAAATGTTTCTTTTGAAGAAAAGCTCCAAATTGTCGAGTCGTTAGGTTACTTGGGTGGGCCACATGCAATTCAGTTTTTATTAAAAAAACTGGAGGAGCACTCACGACTGATCCAAATTGCCGCCGCTGCATCCCTAATTCAATCGTTGTACCATTAGTTTATTAGTCTAAGGTTGTTGGATAAGGGGATCATCCGTTAGTCTAAGATAGTCTAATTTTGGTCTTGGTATGGATTCTTGTTACCTTTTGGTCGATAAAAAAGGATCAAATCCTGTTGTTCAACACCTTATCAAGGGTTTAAAAGCGCAATCGCGTCCCTGCTTTATTGTTTGGCACTCCTTTGAAAAGGCAGTTGGTTTCGTTTTTAAGATCGAGGAGGAGAATTATAGGGATATTCCCTCTCTTGAGGTGAGGTCTTTTTTTACGAGCCAAGATTTATTTCAAGAGCTAGGTTCGTATTTAAGCAACTATCAAGTTTACGTTGATTTTGATTTCATCTCTCATAAATTGTTTTTAAACCTCTATGAGCTGGGAATCCCCTTATTGTCGGCAAAAAGTCTTCGTCAGACCATTTTTTGTCCTACAAAAGGGCAGATTGAGACACACATAGAGGCCAATAGGAAAATAGACAGGATTATAGACGAATTCACAAGTTGGTTTTCAACTCATCAAGAGTTGAGTGAAAGACAAGTTGTCGACTGGCTGAAAAAAAAGATAGAGACATCAGGAATGGAGACGGTGGGTGAACCTATCGTCGCCTTTAAAGAAAACAGCTCATTTCCCCACTATCATCCAGTCGAGGAAGGGAAGATGATCGCTCGAGATGGACCTCTTCTGATCGATCTATGGGCTAAACTTAAAAAGCCAGGATCTATTTTTGCCGACCGGACATTCATGTTTATGGTAAACCGGCAGCCGAATTCCAAAGAGTTTGAGGTATTTGAGACGGTCCTTTTAGCACAAAAAAATGGGTTTGATTCTATCCGATTTGGCGTCAAAGGGGGGGATGTTGATCTTGTGAGTCGCAAAATTCTGGCAGATCGGGGCTACGAGAAAAACATTTATCACAGACTAGGGCACTCGATTGATGTGGAGCTGCATGGGATGTCGATGCACTTAGATGGGGTAGAGGATCCTGAAGAGCTAACTTTTGCCGCTAATCTGATTTTTAGCCTGGAACCTGCAATCTATTTGCCCCATCAGTTTGGTGTCCGTTTAGAATCAAATATCGTAATCGGTGAGGATGGAAAGCCGCATTGGACCTGCCCTTTGCAAGAAAAATGGATTTGTTTGAGAACCAAAAAGGGAGACTAACAACTATTGAATATAGATCCTGAGCCTTGACTAATTCGTAGTCTGTATACCCAAACAACCTGACGAATTGGTTTTTGCCGGCGTCGGCTTCTCTTCAAAATTCTTGTCTTTGCTTGCGCCATGCCTACCGGTCATGGTTGCTTGCTCCAGATAGGAATTTTTAGTGGCCTACTTGGCAAATTTCCAATTCTTCAAATTGCTATTGTATAACTCATGGAAAAAAGGGTCGGTGTAGGTAGATCCTCTAAAACTATGCTCTTTAAAGGGATTTTGTGAAAGACACGGGTGGAATTGGACATTCCCGATCGTGACGGTCCTCTCCGGATTTTTTTCTACTTTCCTTTTTTTCAATAGGATCGCAGCCCAAATATATTTGAATATAGCAAAAGGGCGTAGAATTAAAGGAATTGGATCCAGAATAGAGATATGATTTTTTACGTAAGGGGCAAATTTTTCATCAAAAAGGGACGCACCCCCATAAGAAAAAATTTTAAGCTTGGGATAGAGCTCTCTAAATTTAGCTCCTCTATTTTGTCTAGCTAACTGATAAAGGGCAGCTTTTACAACTAGCGCCCCCTCGCTGTGACAATGGATAAGAACAGGCTCATTTTGATTGAGCTTAGTTTGAAGCACATTACACAAAGATCTTGATGCATCACTTGTTCCGCCAAGATACAACACCGTACTGCGAAAGATATCTTTAAAAAAGCCGTTAGTGATATTGTTGATGCTGATAACGGTCGAGTCCACCTGATGCATCGCTAATTTAGCCATTGCAAGATTGAGCTCAATCTCGGCTTGACGATGCCGCATTCCGTTTACAAGGATAATCGCGGGACCTGTTTCGGAGGTTTTGTGTACGGTAAAACGCTCATTATCGCCATGGTTGTTGGCATTGCGACAGCAAAATCTATACACGTAACCATAAAAACCACTCTCGGGTGGTTTTAAAGGTTTGAGGGTCTGTGGGCGACTAACAGCCATTTAGCTTACAATCCTTGTAGTAAAAATCTAATTTTAAAATGGTCCAAAAGCCGGTTTCTGCTTTTTAGCCTTTTACCCTTCTATTATAAATTTATAGATAAATAGGATAAAGCTTTATAATTTATTTTACTAATAAGGTGGTGTGAAATTTTTTTTGAATACCTTTTATTTGATCGATGGACTAACCTATTCGGTTATGGAAAATAAAAATCATTCAGCCTCATTATGGGGAGGGGTCGCTTTAGTCGCTGGAACCTGTATCGGCGGGGGAATGCTTGCTCTTCCTGTGGAAACGGCCCAGGCAGGCCTGATCCCTTCAATTTTAGCCCTTTTTGCGGCCTGGTGTTATATGCTTCTTACCGGATTGCTCCTGGTTGAGGCGACCCTTTGGGTGAAAACCCCACATCCCCACCTGGTGAGCCTTTCTCAACGTTTTTTAGGCTCCAGCGGGCGATATTTGTCGATTCTTTTAGTCCTTTTTATGGGTTTGGGATCTTTGGTTGCCTATACAACCGCCGGAGCTCCGCTCATGGGGAAGTTTTTAAAATATTTTTTTGATTATTCTTGGGGGTCTGGGTTTCTATTGACCCTTTTTGCCTTTGTGTTTGGTTCTATTTTTTTACTCAAAGAACAACTGATATCAAGGCTAAACCACTATTTGGTCTTGGGGATGATTGTTAGCTTTTTGTCTATCTTGATCATCGGGGGGTGGGCTTTTAAAAATATTTCTTATACGTCTGACTTTTCCAAAATCCCGCTTACCCTGCCGCTTATCTTGACGACATTCAGCTATCAGATCATGGGTCCAAGCCTTGTAGAGCTCATGCAAAAAAATCGCAAATTGCTCTATCGCGCCATCTTTTTGGGCTCGTTGATCCCATTATTTGTCTATGTAGCTTACGAAATCGTTGTTTTTGGGATTGTCCCTCTTGAGGGGGAAATGGGGCTTTTGTATGCACTACAAAACGGGTTATCCTCCACAGAGGTTCTTTACTACCATACGAAGTCTAGTCTGTTGGCTCCGATTGTCGATACGTTTGCGTTTCTTTCACTAGTGACCTCATTCATAGGAATTGGTTTTGGTTTGGTGGGTTTTTTAAGAGATCTCTTTGGTCTGAAGGAAAATTATCAGACATTAACGGGGGTCAGTTTGGCCATCATTCTCCCTACCTTGTTTTTCACTTTTTTGATACCAAATGCCTTTTTGACCGCTTTGGATTTGACAGGTGGATACGGTGATACTTGGCTGAGCGGACTGCTTCCCATATCAATGTGCTGGATCGGTCGTTATGTCCAAAATATTGAGGAGGGATCGAAGGCCTTGATGCATAAAGCGACCTTGGTCATTTTAAGCCTATTTGCCTTCTATGTGATGTATATGCAATCGCTAAAGCTTGTGATGGGTTCTTAGGCAAATAACTCGGGGTATTTTTTGCCTGCATCACTTAGAGAACAGGTGATCTTTGAAACAATTCTAGGT
>CAXNCP010000037.1:0-6975 GCA_964200935.1 Chlamydiia bacterium
CTTTGCAGTCGGCAATGCGTATCTTGGACTAAAAATAGGTATGACCATATCTGCATCGATCCCAGCAGCAGTTTTTTCCATGACTATTATGAAATTCTTGTTTGGCAAAGGGTCTATTTTAGAGCACAACCTTGTCCAAACAATGGCCTCGGTAGGTGAGGCAATAGCTGCAAGTACCATATTTGTCATACCTGCATTTTTTTTCCTTGGAATTACCCCCTCATCCTTAGAAATCACCTGTATCATTTTAATTGGTGGTGTAACAGGCATCTTATTTATGATCCCCATGCGCCGATATGTGATTGTCAAAGAGCATGGTGTTTTGAGCTTTCCTGAAGGAACCGCTTGCGCAGAGATTTTAAAAGCAGGGGAAGAAAAAGAGCATGATGGCGCCCTACTGGCATCAGCAGGCATTTTTATTGGTGCGATCTACAAATTTTTTGTTTCCGGGATCCGGGTTTTTCAAGAGAACATTAATTTTGAGCTTTTTAAACCCAATATCTACCTTAGCTTTGAATCGACCCCCTCCTTGATTGGGGTGGGATTTATCATTGGCCCAAGAATATCCAGCATGATGTTTGCGGGTGGTTTGATTGGCTGGTGGGTCTTGATTCCTCTCATCTCCATGTTCGGCGGATCCGAATCGATCATCTACCCAGCAACCGAGCCCCTCTCCACTCTAGGTGCAGCCGGTATCTGGAGCAACTACATCCGCTACATAGGTGCAGGAACGGTGGCTGTCGGTGGTCTATTCAGCCTGGTGAAAATTGCCCCTATCGCAATCACCACCTTGATGGAGGGTTTAAAAGATTTGTTTAAAGGATTGAGGCACCATCCCGATACATTGCGCACCGATCGCGATATACCCATCGGTTTTCTCCTTTTGGGATGCATCACCTCCGCCGTCCTTATCTGGGCCATCCCCCTATTTCAAATGAATCTTTTGGCCACCATTTTGACGGTCATACTAGGCTTTTTCTTCGTTGGAGTTGTCTCCATTACGGTCGGTCTTGTGGGTAGTTCTACATCCCCAACCTCAGGTATGCTGATCACTACACTCCTCATCTCTTCAACCCTCTTTTTCACTTTAGGTTGGACCGATAAAATCTATCTGGGGATGGTCTTGACCATAGCCGCGTTTGTAAGTGTCGCCATCTGTTTGGCTGCTGCAACTTCCCAAGATTTAAAAACGGGATTTTTACTGGGGGCCACCCCCTCAAAGCTTCAAATTGCCGAAATGATCGCCCTGATTCTTCCGGCTCTAATCATGGGTTCCGTTTTACATCTTTTGAATATGGCTTACGGTCTTGGGTCAACAGAGCTGCCAGCACCTCAAGCCACCTTGATGTCCTTCATCGCAGAAGGGATTTTAAGTGGTAAGCTCCCCTTGACCCTTGTCATGATCGGGGTATTTTTAGGGCTCATCCTAGCACTACTCCAGTTGCCAATACTTCCATTCGCAATCGGTCTTTACCTGCCTTTGGATCTCTCCTCCACAATCATGCTTGGGGGGCTTGTCCATGCCTTCATCCATTTTCTGAAACGTTCTCCCCATAAAGGGGTTTTAGCCGCCTCCGGCCTTGTTGCCGGTGATGCATGTATGGGTGTGTTCATTGCATTGTTAACTATATTGGGTTTCATACCAGAAAACCCCCTATCGGTTTTCGATGAAAATACGAGTATGATAGCCCTCATTCTTCTCACAGCGTTGATTGGCTTGATGGCCCTTAGGGGGGAGAAAGTTTCATCCGCCAAGTAGCCAATTAAGCTACAAGAATTAAACCCTTTTTTCGCCCCAAGCAGCACTTCTACTGCCCACAACCTTGTTTTGGCTTGATGGCCCTTAGGGGGGAGAAAGTTTCATCCGCCAAGTAGCGATTAAACTTGTGACAATCTATACTCTTTTTCGTGTCAAAACGAAAAACTGCAAAATCGTTTAACCTTATAGAAGCCTTGATCGGCATGGTGTTGGTCGGTCTCCTTCTTTTCATGATCAGCCAGGCGATCACCTATTTCTCGTTTTGTAATCGACAGGTAAAAACGGCATTCGACGAAAATTTTGAAGAAAATATTTTAGATCTTTACCGAAAAGTCCATCAAATCGATTTTGAGGCCTACCCCTTAGAGCTTAAAAAAACCGGCGATGAGCTGTTTTTTGGGTTCATACCACCCTTTAAGAAGAGGGCCCTTTATCCCTATCTGGTAGGAAAAATTTTCCAACAAAATCGGGAGATTTTTTTCGAGACCCAAGACCCGACAGGGCTTAAGGTAGAATCGATCAAACTCGCCTCAACAAAGTTTCCCCTGAAAATACAGATTTTAGGCTACCAATTTCAAGAAAACAAACGGACATTCATTTCTTTAAATCAATTCGATAACAAAACTTCGATGATCCCGGTGGCGATCCGCCTAGAGTTGGGGACAAAAACACTCGACATCCCTATTCCCCTAAAGTTAGAAGATCAAAATATCTTGCACCTAAATCTCACACCCACGAGGTCAGCATGCAGCTGATTGGATTGGTGTTAACCGTTTTTTTCATCCTATCCATGATGCTGGCAACGATGCAAAAAATTTCGATGCAACAAACCTCTATCACTCATAGAATATTGGATCATCTTGCAATCGAATCGAATCTTCTTGAAGAGGCTTCTAATCAATTTTTTGAACAATCTTTGAAAAAAAATCCAAAGAACCCTTCCAAAAAGGATTTAAAAGTTAAGAAAACATTCTATAACCGTCGCGTCGAAAAAGGTTATTTGCTCAACGCCCGCCTGGTGATCAAAGAGCTTTTTACAACTCAAAATAAGGATTTGGAGGCGGTTACTTTGGCTCTTTTAAAAGAGCTTTATGCAGATGAAAAGACAATCGATCCCGAAAGCCTTTTGGAGGAAATACTCACCAAAGGGAAAGATATTTTGAAACAAAAACCTAAAATCGAAAGCTTCTGCCTTTATCATCTTTCAAATCCTTCAAAGCAGCTCTTACAGGTCATGGAGGGGACAAGAGGCTTCAGCTACCAGCATAAAAATGGTTACCCCCCATTGAGCGACTACCTAGAGATTTATCCTAAAAGTGATCGTAAACCTGTTTGTGCCCCATTTGCTAGTCTAGCACTTCTCAATGCACTTTTCGGGGGAAAAGGGGCTGAAGAAATTTTAAAAGAGGAATCTGCAAGATTTTTTTCAGATGAAAAAGATCCCTATTTGCATCGACAAGGGTTGATAGAACTTTTTCAAAAAAAATCGATACAAATCCCATTAGAAATTTTGAACTTGATCACCGATAAAAAAATGCGTCAAAGTAAACCGGATGAAATCGAAATGATTGTCATGGATCCTAAGTTACAACTTGAGGCTCGCGGTACGTTGCGTACATTTCCGCTAAAGAGAGATGAGAAGCCAAAGGTACCTCGATCACAAACTCGGTCCACTGTTGAAGCTTAGAGGATACGCTGATCGATCCCCGGTGGGTTTCAACGATTTTTTTTACAATAGATAATCCCAGACCCGCACCACCCAATCGTCTCGAATGGGTTTTATCAACCGTATAGAATCGGTCAAAGAGATGCGGCAGATCTTTTTCAGGGATACCCATCCCCTCATCTCGGATCCGAATTTTACAACAATTTTCAGTCGACTCTAATCGGATGACGATCCTTGCCGGCCCTTTTGCATATTTTACCGCATTTTCCAAAAGGTTCCTGATCGCTAGCTCCATCAAATCCAAGTTAGCCCAAATACGGATCTTATCATCTTTGAAATAGGTCTCAATTGTAGCTTCTTGATGGATAGAAATAAGTGTGTAACTCACCTCATCGATAAGATGGATCAAATCACACTCTTGAAATCCCCCTTTAGGGCAATTTTCAAGATCGGCCAAAAGCAATAAGCTTTTCACCAAAGACTCCATCCTTTGACAACTTTTTAGCATCTTACTCACGATTTCATCGAAAAGATCTTGAGAAATCTCAGGCATGTCACGCATTGTCTCCAAAAAACCTTTGATGATTGTGATCGGAGTTCTTAACTCATGGGATGCATTGGAAACAAAGTCGCGACCCACATCCAATCTTTCCTGACGTAAAATTGTGCCCTCAAATGCGTGCTCTTTTTTTGAAGTCAAAAGTTTACGATATAGAACGATCGCACATGATGTGCTACAGACAAATCCGATAAAAAGAAAAAATGTGACCATAAGCTACCCTATGATATCACCATACAAGATAAAAAACATCAACCGGTCACTTTGTAAAGGGTATAAGGCTGGGAAATTCCCTCAAACTTATGCTCTCCGACACATTCGGCAACGACTTGTCCAACAACCTGATCGTATACGTTTGTTGTAATCCATATTTCACCGCCACGCGCTTCATCACATAGACGGGATGCGATATTGACAGCAGAACCGATTACAGTGAATTCACTGTGGTCAGAGCTACCCATAATCCCTTCTGTCACCTTGGCATAGTGGATCCCAATACCAGCTTCTAATGTGATCTTGAACTCTTTTTTTCTAATTTCATTAAGCTCTTTGATCCTCTGTTGAATCTCTAAAGCAGCCCTTACAGAAGACAATGGGCCCTCAATATTTTCTTCAGGAACTCCCCAAAGGGCTAAAATCGCATCTCCCTGGAATTTGTCGATGATTCCGTGATGGCGTTTGAGGATCAACACAATCTCATTGAAATAGGTATTGAGCATCAAAACCATTTGATCTGCAGGCATCTTTTCGGTCAACTCGGTAAATTTTCTAAAATCGAGGAAAAAGACCGTCGCTAAAACCTGCTTACCGTGTAAAGAGGATTCATCCGATAATATCTTCTCAGCAATTTCAGGAGCCAAAAATTTATGCAGAACATTTTTCGATCTTTCCCCCTCTTTTATCCTCTTCAACATTGCATCGAAATTGGAAAAAAGTGTTCTTAATTCATAAGGGTCATCATCATGGGATTCTTTGAACTGGAGATCCCCCTCTTTTCCACTCCCGACCTTTTCTACAGCCTCTGCCAATGTTGTGATAGGTCTAAGTACTGATGTCAGTAGGTAGTAAAGCATCAAAATGATAGCAATACTCAAAATCAAACCGAAAACATAGATTTCGACAGTCAAAGATTTCAAAAGTTTTTTGATGTCGCGGGCCAAATTTTGAAGAATATCAATCTCATCGCTTTTTAATTTGAATACGAAAAGGTCCATATCCATATCTTCATAGGGCTGTATACGAAAGAAAATATACTCATTTCCTAGGGCATCTTGGGTCACACCATGTGGAATTTTTTTCATGCGACCTATGATTTCGGGTGTCAGCATGATCTCTTTTTCCACTGATCCATCTGGCTTGTAGGCCCTCAAGACCTTATCCCCCACCACCAAAAATGTCGACTCTTGGGTCGCAATCGCCACTTTTTGCAAGAATTTAGACGCATCGATCCCAATTGTGATCCCACCGGACCGGTTTTTGTTAGTAACAGGATCCAGGTAATTAAGTTGGAGCCGATTTCCTATAAACAATCGCGGATCGGTCGGGTGATAGATGATCCCAATCCCTCCGTTGAGTTTTTCCAAATCATTATCAAATCCACCACTGATCCCTGTCGGATCAAATAATTTAAAAGGGATATCTGGAGAAACCTCGAGCCAAATAAATCCCAGCCCCTTTGGACTGCTCCCTTGAGCGCGGGCGAACCCATCAGGTGCCTGCGGAGCATCGGGATCATTACCAAAAACACCCGATAGAAATAGCGTACTGAACTCCCACAAAAAACGCGTGAGATCCCATCTTCTTGACATCTCCTCGTAGTGTACAGGTACGATTTCGTCATTATCGAGAGAGCTTTGGGAGATCTTTTCGAGTTTTTCGTAGATCGACTCCCCTTGCTGAATTTGATCCTTTAAAGGATCCAGTTTTTGTTTCAACCAACTTGTGGCCTGAGGAGAGTCTAAAATATCGTAAAGTTGTTTTGCCTCAGGAGTCAAAAGACTCTCGTGCACCTTCTTGATATTTTCAATCATTGTTTCACAAATCGCCTGGTATGTCTCATCATTTTTCACCCACACACTGATTTGTAAAGGGTGTATGGGGTTACTCAAAGTGGTGATATCGAGCTTTGCAGGGTCTAGCTTCAAAATATCTTTTGGACTGAACAAAAGCCAAACTGAAAATTCTTCAGGTTGATCTTTCAATCCAGGAATATTGAATTTTGTGTAGTCGACCAGTGGACCCATCCACACTGGGATCCCGATATACGGGCCAATAACGTTCCCAGAGGCATCATACTTTGCGAAAATCTCTACGCCGGTTGCTGCCGTGAAATGCCAAAATCCAGTGGCGTAGGGAGGTTGTAAAGCGTACAATGAGGTGATCCTATCCTCATTCTCAACTTGGATAAAATCGAGCCAAGGATCAAGTAAGAGTGTCGATGCGGCTGCAAACCAGGTCCCTTTTTGATAGGTTTCAGGTGTCGGAATGAATTGATCCCGAACGTACTTGTATTGAAAAATTTTCATCAACAGCATGTTTGTACGCACTTGCGTATCAGATAAAACAGAGCGCAAATAACGCTCTAGGCTAATCCGTTTTTCTTCATTTTGTTGAATGATCTCTTGTTGAACTTTCGCCTCTGCAGCACCCAGTTTTTTGGAGATTGTGATTTGTTGAAGAATGATGTAAGTGGCAAAACCGACCACACAAACAAGGCTGACAAAAGAGAGGATTTTGACACGTAAGCGCATAGCTTATTAGTAACAAACAAAAAATATGTTTAAAACATTTTTTTGCCGAATTCAAATATCAGTCAACACCTCACAACCATTTTCCGAGATCAACACCATGCTCTCATGCCGCGCACCCCCAACACCCGGAATGTATAGCCCCGGCTCAATCGTGATGACCATGTTCGATACAAGCATACGCTCTTTATCCCCCTTAAAAAAGGGTCTCTCGTGAACCTCAAGACCAATTCCATGAGAAAGA
>CAXNCP010000038.1:0-6824 GCA_964200935.1 Chlamydiia bacterium
GAGAGAGAGCCATAAAAGAGCGGGGCATATACCCCCATAGTTGCGAAGGATGAAAGAGGGTGACTGGCATGAGCTCAATTGCTGTTGCCCCTAAATTTTTAATGTAGTCGAGTTTTTCAATCAGCCCCTCAAAAGTACCTGGATGAGAGACGTCAGAAGAGGCATCCTTTGTATACGCACGAACGCAGAGCTCATAGATGACGAGTTTTTCGGGTGGATGGTGCGGCTTTTTGTGCTGAAACACAAAGTCCTTTTCCACTCTGTAGACACTTTTGACCCCCTCCTCATTCGTGTAGGGACAAAAGGGGTCAAGAAGGTCCGGATAAAAATCGCCCCGTTTAAATATGTTATAGACGTAATGGAAGGGTGCTAAAAGACCTGGCATGAAGAAGGTGTAGACATCGGATTTAAGCGGGGCTTTATCCATAGGATACTCGACATCATTGAGGGTGATGGTGATCCGGTCTACCTCTTTTGCGAAAACATGAAACCTATAACCGTCTGCTTCTGGTACGCAACCAAATTCGTGACGGGCTTTATGAGTATGAGCCATTCTTAAACCCCTTTTAATCAGATGATTTTGATTTTGACTAGGAATATATTATAATTTTTGATATTGCTTGCTATTAAGGGGTAACAGGGGGACCCTTTGAGGCTTTTTTCCCTTTAGTGATATCCAAATAAAAGGAAAAATGCCCAGATGGAAATCCACTAAAGTCCCTGGAAATTTAGAGAGAGACTCGATTTATTTTTTAGAAATCAAGAATTTGTTAAATATAGCAACAATTGTTTGATTTTCATAAAGGGTTTGAGTTATAATCTCCGTATCCCAATCTCTTAAGGAGGACGACAGACATGTCTTTGGAAAACGCTACTGCAAATCTTAAGGAGTTCGGTAAAGAACTTAACCTCGACGGGCTCGCTTTTGATGAAAACGCTACATGTATTTTGGGTATAGATAATACCTTTTCCCTACATATAACCTATGAACCTAACTCAAAGCGTCTTTATCTTTATGCCCCTATCATCGACGGGCTTCCAAAAGACAAAGCGACACTTTTAACACTTTACGAAACTCTTTTAGAGGGCTCGATGCTTGGCGGTCAAATGGCCGGTGGCGGAGTCGGTGTTGCGGTTAAAGAAGAATTGATCTTGATGCATGCAGTGATCGAAATGGAAGGGGCAGATACCTCTAGCCTTAGACGTTTCGCTCCCGTATTCGTAGAAGCTGTAGAAAAATGGCGCGATATCGCGAAGAGAATTTGCGAAGGTCGATATGATGAAAAAGAGCGTGAGGCTCTCCGTCCATACAACCAAGCTCCCGGTGCACACCACCCAGCTCCAGGTCAAGGACACCACAGTAAGCCTGGCAATTTATTCGATAAAAGGGTTTAGTTTTACCTCAAGAATTCAAAAAAGAGTTAAAATGGTTCAGCTTTCAACAAATATTGTTAGAAAACTGAGCCCTTTTTATTTTTTGGACAAATGAGATTTTTTGATCAACCGATAGAAACAATTTTTCTTTGAATTTGCCCCATATGGAACATCAGGTCTTGACTCTGTTTTTCTAGCCCTTTTGTAACTTGGCGGATGCTGGACATAACGGTTGAGTGATCCTTATCAAAATATTTTCCTATCCTGAGGTAGGGCATTTTGAGCAAAGACCTTAAAAGGTACATGGAAATTTGCCGGGGGAGCACTGACTCCCGAGCCTGAGATTTGTTGAGTAGATCATCCGGTTTGATTCCGAAAGATTGCGAGACAATGTCTAGAATTTTTTCTGCGCTCAAAACCTCTTTTGTCTCTTGTGTAATCAGTTGTTCAACAATTTTTTTGACCTCTGTCCTAGACTTCATCTGATTGTGCGCTAAAGAGAGCGATTGAACAACTTTTTCGATCGATTTTGGTGTTTTCATCTCCTGGATCACCCGGTCCATAATCTCCGTCTCAATCGGTACCTTGAAACGATTCATCTTTAATTTCAATACCTGCGTGAGATCCTCTTGGGTTTGAAGTCGCTCTACAGAGAGAACAATACCCCATTCAAATCGGCTGACAAGACGCTCCTCGATTTCATCCAAAAGGGCGGGGGGGGAGCTGGAGGCCAAAATTATCTGCTTCTCATGAATATGCAGATGGTTAAAAGTATGGAAAAGCTCCTCTTGTGTTGCGAACCTTTTGGAAAAAAGGTGCACATCATCGATGATTAAAGCATCTACTTTTCTATAGCAATTTCGAAAATCTTCCATGCGCGAAGAGCGAATCGCCCCGACTACATGTTGGGTAAATGTCTCTGCGGAAATATATAAAACGCTCTTGCCGAGCCCCTCTAAGAGCTTTTTTGCCCCTTGAAGCAGATGGGTCTTTCCACTTCCGTTGGGCCCGTAAAGATAGATCGGATTCAAAAATTCAAATGTCTGTAGAAGGGCATTTTTGAAAAGTTTTACTGTCATTTCGGTCGATCCATTTGTTGCAAATGTTTCAAATGTGTGGTCTGGATCGATCGGGTCAGACTGGAAAGAAATCGGCTTGGAATGTTGTTCTTGGGAAGGAAAAGAGTGATCCTCTTTTAATTTGCCCCCTTCGGTTGCTCCAATTTTGATATGGACATAGATCTTTCGGCCGTTGTTATTGAGTAGCTCTTTTTCAATTTTGGATTCGATATGCTCTTTGAACCAGTTGATCTGTAGAGCGTCATCTGCCTCTAAGTACAAATTGCAGGAGTTAAAATTTACGATCCTCAAGGGGCGAAGCCATCTTTGAACCACCTCCTTGGAGAGATGGTTTTCTTGTTCGACGAGGAATTCTTCCCAAATTCTAGGTATCATTTCTTTAGGATTTGTATCTTAGGTTTTTGCGAGATTTTCATCATCAATAATTGTTGTATCACCACCAGTAAGGAGGAAAAAGCAAAGTAAATATTAACCCCCGCAGCAAAATTGTAAAAGAAAACGACCGTTAATACAGACATGAATGAGGTCGATGCTGCCGCCTGACGCTGTTTTTCTGAGAGATCTTTTTTTGGTGTTGTATTGACCATTCTTGTTTGAAAAAAGGTGCAAATGCCGGCAAGAATAGGGAGTAAGTGGAATTCATTTCCGATGTAGGGGAGCGGATAGCCCCAGCTAAAGAGGATATCAGGTGCAGATAGGTTCGGAATCCAGGAGGAGAATAAAAAGGGGACGCCACGCAACTCAAAGTTGGTTTTGAAAAGGTCAAAGACCCCAATCAAAAACGGGATTTGGATCAGCATCGGGATGCAGCCTGAAAGAGGATTGATCTTACGTTCTTGATAAAGACGCATGATCTCCATTTGTGCTTTTTTCGGATCCTTTTTGTGGCGTTCCTCAATCGCTTTGATTTCCGGCTGTAGTTCCGATTGCGCCATCATCGATTTTGTGCTCCATCGGTTGAGCGGGAATGTTATGAGGCGCAGAACTATAGTCACGCCGATGATGGAAAGCCCCCAAGAATTTGTGAACATGTAACAAATTTTCATTACAAAAAACATTAAGCGAGCAAAAGGCTCAGAGATAAAGCTAAACCAACCCTGCACAATAGGCGCAAGTTCAAACTGAGGATTTTGGGGATAAGCCTTTGAGGCCTCTACAAGAATTTGCTCCTCATAAGGACCTGCATAAAAGGCGAAATCAAAAGAGCCGTTTTGAGGAACGATCTGTTTTGCGATTTGGTATCCCGGGTAAGATTTGACCGGGTAGAGTTCATATTTTTGATCGATGAGGCTCAAGCGGGTGGGGGCCAAGGTCCCTTCTACCTTAGAAACGTGAAACCCATTTTGGACAGTATTTGGATCTGGGTGAAGAATTGTCCCAAAAAATCCGTTCGAACTGGAAACCCAGACTGGACTATTAGACGGGTAGGTTCCAAGATCTTTAGGTAAATCGATTTTTTCGCTGATGAATTTCTCGCCTCGTTGATTTAAAGCTTGTAAAACAGGTGCATATGCTCCCGAAATGAGTTCCACCTCGGTGACACCATTTGTCAAGTATAACGTTCGGTTTTGGGCATTTTGAAAGCTAATGCTCAATTTAAAACCGTAGGGCTCGACTAGTTCGTAAGTTTTGGTGACTTTTTGACCATACACTTGACCTGAAAACTGGATCGAGTTTTTGGTCAATTTTGTCATCTGAAAATTTTTTGAATCCATCTCCCCAAGTTCACTCACCAGCTGACACATGTAAAACTTTGGCTGTATTACGTAGGTGAAGCTCTCCTTTTCCCCTTTGATGGAGCGTCTGAGAAGGGGGGTGTAACCGCCCTGTTTTGAAGCATAGGGCTCTAAAGAATTTGAGGATGGATCAAAGTAGGTTGCATATGAGAGAGGAAAAAGATTGTTTTGTGGAGATTCTTTTTCTATTTTTCTATCAAATTCGATCGCTCGCACGATGCTTTGTGAGTCGGATGAGCTTTGAAAGGGCAAATTGATCTCTTTTATGGCTCCGCCAAGATTGGAAAAAACGATCTGCTGCGTCCCGTTTTCTAAAACATAGAGACGCTCTTGTGAATTGGGTGCAAACTCTTGTATTTGGGCATTTGGGGCGACTATTGGAGGCAAAAACCAGATATTGAATAGGAAAAGGGAAATTGAAAGGATCAATATAAAAACAAAAGAACGTTTATCCACGTGACCTCAACCTTTTTTTGGAAAAAATTATAGCAGTTGAGGAATAACCTGTATACAGCTTCGAGGGGTAAAAAAAACAAACTGATCGATAGCTTTTTTGAACTATAAAAATAAAGCGATGAAAATGGGGGAGATGAGGGATTTTTTACCAAAAAATGCTTTAGGAGACCTTTTTTAAGCCCATAAGCATTTGTTGATAGCGATCCCTCACCTAGCTGGTTTAATGATCCAATTTTTGATCATTCAAAAGGGTCATAAAATGGCGAAACTCATCTGTTTTTCTCAAATTCTCCAACCATGTATCTTCTAAAAGCTCTTGCATTGGTGGGAGTGCATTGATTGAGCGAGCCCGTTTCATCCAGTCAAGCGCTAAATCTTTTTGGTTCCCCAATGAGTAGAAACAGGCGATTTGGTAGTAGGCTTGGTTGTTTCCTTGTTTCGCACTTTGCATTAGTTTCTCTTCAGCTTCTTTCATGATGCCATGCCGTCGTGTCTCGTCTTCGACACATTCGCCATAATGGATCAAAGTCAAAGCCCAGTCGAGTAAAACAAAATCATGATCCGGATTGTTTCTATAGGATAATCTAAAGTGGCAAAAAGCTCGCATGAAGTGGTTGTTGTCGTTTGTCAAGTCTGCAAGGTGCGAGAGGGTGAGTGCAATTCTATAATGGATGTCTTGTGTACTGGGATCTAAAATCAAGACTCGGTTGAGCTGATCGATAGACATCATCAATAAGCTCTCGTCCTCTTTGACCTCTCCCATATTGTCCAATAAAAGTGCGTACTCGAAAATCCATTCAGTTGGCGGGAATGGGGCCCCTTTTTCTAAGTTGAATGCAATTTCAAATAGCCTTTTTGCCTCCTCAAGGTGCTCTACACCCTGATCGATCTCAAAAATTCTTGAGGTGGCGATTGCTAATTGTATGTAACTTTCGGATGTTGGTTTTTGCTGTATCGCTTTTTGAAAAAAACGGATCGATAGATGCAAGTAGCGGTCAATTTCGATTGCCTCATAAAGCAAAAAGAAGCTGATTCCCAAATAGTGCCATCCAGTACTAAATGTCCGATCTATTGTGGTGGAGTGTTGTAAAAAATGGATTGCGGCTTGAAGCTCATCTAAATCAGAAGAGTAAATTGCATAGCATAAAGAAGCGACCCCTTTAGCATATAACTCCACTGGTGTGTGTTCTGATAACAATTGGCTTTTGTAGATCGACTCGGAGAGTTTTTCTGCATCCTCTAGAAACAGCGATAAAAATGAGCTTGTAGCCACACTCAAAGATTTAGCTTTTTGATTGTTAGGGTAAAGGGCTACCATTTTTTCGTATTCATCCAGTGCGGCTTGTAAAAAACGGGTCTGTTTATTTCTTTGACCATATTCAAAATAGAGCTCAGCACGGATAAAAAGGAGATCTTGATCGTTTGGTTTTTCGAGCAAGAAGCGAGAACACTTTTCCAAACAAAGGTTGAATGTCTCCTCGTCACGAACTTTTAAGTATAGATCGAGAAGTACTTTAGAAATTTGATGACTGTCAAGAGACAAGTTAGCAGCGTAAACAGCCTTTTCTAAGTGTTCTAAAATTTGAGTCTTCTCATAAATGAATGTGTAAACTTGACTGAGTTTCAACCAGTCCTCTTGCTTCAGAGGGTAGTTTTTCGACAATAGTTTGTCGTAGCAATGGATCGATTTGATCGCATCGGACAGCTCTAATGAGTACATGGAGGTGAGGGCATAGGCGGATGCTAGTAGAGAAGTATGCGCAAGCTCTTCATCTGCACTTGGTTGGTAATTTTTGAGGTGGGTAAGGGCTTTTTCGACAAGCTTCGTGGGTTTTGCCCGAAATAAAGCTTGGTAAAGTTGACCAGTTTTTCTGAACGGAGTCATGTTTCGTCTCCCTCGGCTTTTGAGCTCAGTATAGGAAAGGGTATATGTGTTGTCAATTTTGTTTCTGATATTTTTTTTCTGATTTTTTTTGGCAAAAAATTTAATAAAAAATAATATAAAATATTCATTAAGATAGCATCCAAAGACCATTTTAAAAATTGATAGGTATTACTTAAAATAAAAAAATTTAAATAAAAAAGTAATGTTTTTTATTAAATTTTATGATTTTGCACCCCATTTTTTTTAAAAATTCAAAAAAATTTAAAAAAAATAGGTCTATTTTTTAAAAAAAAT
>CAXNCP010000039.1:0-6799 GCA_964200935.1 Chlamydiia bacterium
AGTCCTACCAATCCAATATCCGATTTTTTATCCATGATTTTCCCCTTGCAAACTGCCGGTTGAATGTTTAAAATGGTGTCCGTAATTTTGTTCTCGTAGCTCAGAAGGATAGAGCGAGTGCCTCCTAAGCACTAGGCCGCGCGTTCGACTCGCGCCGAGGACGCTTACTTTAAACCGACCTTTAAATACGCCTCGATCCCGTCTACAATCCCTTGAGCTAAATTTTTTAGATACTGATCCTGGCGTATTTTTTCAAGCTCTCTTTCGTTAGTTAAAAAACCACCCTCTACTAAAATAGCCGGTATTGTTGTATCCCGTATCACACAAAAATTCCCCGATTTGACACCTCGAGATTTCGCTTTTGTCATATCCAAAATTTTTTGCATCACTGCATCGGCAAGATTTTTTGATGAGGTCTTTCGCTGCTGTATGGGATCTCTGTAATAAAATATTTCGAGCCCTTCTGCCTCTTTACTCTGGGCTGCATTAAAGTGGATGCTAACCATCAACGAAGCTTTAGATCGATTGGCCATGTCTACACGATCTGCTAAAGAGACAAATACATCTTTTTTTCTAGTCATTTGCACCTCGTACCCGCTCTTCTTCAAAAGAGCGGCAACATACTCCGATGTTTTCAAATTGACGATTTTTTCAATTACAGTACCAACTTTTGTCCCAAAATCATCTCCTCCGTGACCAGGATCTACAATGATTTTCGTTTTGGCTATTTCCACCTTCATGGTGGGCTTGACCACCGGGTGTTTTTTTAGTCGAGCCGCATAGGAAACTTGTGGGAAAAGGACAAGTAAAAAAAAGAAAAGGCGAACCATTGGCCTTTTATATCCCAATCAAAAGGTTTTTTGCAACCTCACTATCGAGAAATGGGATTGAGGCGGTCTTCAATTTTTGCTCTTTTTCATGCCCCCTTCCAGCAATCAAAATCACCTCACCTTTTTGGGCATTTTTCAACCCGTTCAAGATTGCCGATTTACGGTCGACAATGACCTCAAAATTCTTTTTTTCAAAACCCTGAACAATCTGTTGGATGATCTGATGGGGATCCTCTTTTCTGGGATTATCGGTAGTTACAATCACCCTATCCGACAACTGCTCCGCGATTTTAGCCATCATCGGACGTTTCATCTGATCGCGCTCTCCACCACAACCAAAGATCGTCGTGATTTTTTTTGCACCGGCCTCTCTTAGGGATTTTAAAAGTTTCAACAGCGCATCGGGTTTATGCGCATAATCTACCATGATACTGAACCCCATGGATGTTGTGATCATCTCGCTTCGTCCGGGTACCGATTGAAATGATTTAGATAGATCGCACAACGCCTCTAATGATTGCCCCTCTTGATGCGCCAGCGCAATCGCAGCTACCATATTATAAAGGTGATACGAGCCAATCATGGGTAATTCCACCAAGAAATTACTGTTTTTATGCTCCAATAGACAACTCGAAGATTGTAGCGTTAGCACTACCTCCTTGATCCGGTAGTCGGCTCTAGGATCTTGTCCGATAGTGATCGATCGATTTGAAAGTTCATTATAAAGCCGCATACCATAGGGGTCATCAATGTTGATCACCTGTTTTTTGGTAGCTAGCAAAAATAATTTTTTCTTTGCCTGGTAATAATCCTCAAAAGTCTGGTGATAATCGAGGTGATCTTGCGTCAAGTTCAAAAAAATCGCCCCTTCAAATTCTAGGTGGGACACTCTGTTTTGGTCTAACCCATGGGAGGAGCACTCCATAGCACAATAACTCAGGTTTTCTTTCACCATCTCTTGTAAAAGTCGGCAAATGGTCACAGGTTCTGGTGTAGTGAGGGGGACCTCTACCGAGTGGGTTTTCATGAGTGCACCTAATGTACCAATTACCCCGCAGTGGTCTTCTCCCAAAAGGTGACGAATCATCCAGGTAGTCGTCGATTTTCCGCTCGTGCCGGTAACACCTAAAATTTTGAGATGTTGCGAAGGATTTTGATAAAATCGGTTAGCCAAAATCCCAGCGTATTCTTTTGGATTTTGATGCTCAATTTGGGTGATTTCTTTTGGCAAAAAAGGGTTAAAAATATCCACAACAATGGCTGCAGCCCCTGAAAGGATCGCCTCATCCATATAAGAGCGATTGGGTGACAGGGCGATGAACAAATCTTTGGGTCTTACCTCTTTAGAATTTGTCCTGATTCCTAAAATCTCTTTATCCTTAGAACCACGAATGGAAATGGGATCTTGAGGAGCGAATAATTTAGAAAGGATCATATATTACCTTGAATTCCATGCATCGTAAAGCTCGCTTAAGCGCGAAACTTCGTCATTTAAAATTGAGTCGGTTGGATCATCCGGTTTTACCCCTAAATAAGGCAAAATTTTTCTTCCGATTTTAGAAAAAACTTTTGCCGAACATTTCCCCCCGTAGTGGTTGAAACCAAAACCAGGCACAATTTGATACTGAGGCTCATCTATACCGACGATCATGACAAATCGTGTATTCTTATATGGGGCAAAACCGATGAAACTTGCGTAGTGTTTTGTGGTACAATATGCTCCGTTTACCAACTTTTCGGTTGTTCCCGATTTGCCCCCCTCGGTGTATCCACTTATGCGCCCCAACGCTGCGGTTCCCCCTTTTTGAGTTGTAAAAAGCATCGCTTTTTTTATCTCTTCTAAATCAAAAGAATTGATCGGTAATTTTTTTGTTTCTGGAGTTTGGCGCTCAAAAAAAATCCCCTCTTGATTGGCGATCTTCTGGATGATTGTGGGTCGTACCAAAAACCCTCCGTTGACAATAGAGGCAAAAGCGCGCAGAATTTGAACCTGATTGCACTGCAAATTATACCCCATCGACAGAGAATAAGGGGTAGGCACAGACCACTCTAAAAGCCCACTTTGGTATTTTTTTCCAATTTCTGGAAGCATACCTACATGTTCGCTAGGGAGCTCCACACCACTTTTTTTTCCAAATAAAAAAAGATCTGAAAGTTGCTTTCTGTACCACTTCTCCCCAAGATTCTTGATGACCCGCTCAATTAGGCGGGCAACATAGACGTTCGACGATTTTTGCAGAGCCAATCGCATATTCAAAAAATGGTGCTGGCGCACATCTTTGATCGGTTTTTGGCGCCCAGGGAATGAGGTATTTGTCACATCCACCATTTCAATAGGTGAAAAGATAGGAGCTCTATTTTGGTCCATCAGCTCTTGATTGGCCAAAAGGGCCACCATAGCGCTGATCGGCTTCATGATGGATCCCGGCTCAAAAGCATCGTGAACCGGTCTTAAGCGGGTCGCCTCCAATTTTGTAGAATCATTGTAATATTCTTCTACTCGACTTGGATCGAAAAAGGGGTAGCTAGCCATTGCCATAATGTCTCCCGTTTTTGGATCCATGATCACAACACTCCCCCCTTTTGCTTTTGCAGCTAGAACGCCTGTCTCCAGCTCTGTTTCTGCAATAGCCTGGATGACCGGATCGATCGTAAGATAGATATTATGGCCGTCCTTAGCAGGCTCAATCACCTCATCGAGATCCATCTTTTGACGCTGAGATCTTAGAAGTATCTTCTTCCCTTTTTCCCCTTTTAAAACTGGATCAAAAAAAAGCTCTAAACCTCCAGTTGGGTAGCCTATTGAACGTTTACTGTCGTGCCGATAAGTGTGTAAAACCTGTCCTAAGAGCTCCTGGTACGGGTAATGGCGTTTATAGTCCTTAATGAAGAAAATCCCCTTTTTTGAAATCTTCGTCGCTTGGACAAATTCTTTGAACCAACACTCGATACTCTGTTTTTCCTTTTGATTCAAAAAACTCCCCAAACGCCTAGAGCGGGACTTTTTTTTGAGCTCCTCTTTCACATCCGTGTAAGAAAAGCCAAACCGTTTGCTCAACTCTCTTGCTAATTTTAAATGGTGCTCTTTGGGGATTAAAAACGGGTCGACATGTAGATGGTATCTATAGATATCCATCACTAAGGGAATGGATGGTTTAGGATTGGAAGGGCAAAGGGATGTTCCGAAAAAAACACCTCTACGGCAAGGCTCCTCTACCGCCATTTTATGTTGCGTTTTGGCAATCTTTGACCACTTGTCAAATTCTGTGATCTGCACCTTATAAAACGCCAACGTTAAGGAAGAAAATAAGAAAAAAACACCAAAAGCGATTGTGTTAAGGCGTAAATAATCCTTTTTTTCTAGTCCACTATCTTTGGAGCTGTGGTCGTATTTGGCAGAGGGCATTTCATATTGATATTAAAAATTTGGTCAGAGGTGGGGATGTAGTAATCTTTTGTATTGTCTAGTAGATGGACAAAGCGCTTGAAAGAGCGAGAAGAACGAACCTTATATTCCAATTCCAGTACCTCCTCTTCCATCGATTGCTGTTGCTCCAGCAATTCAGGCACACGCATCCTATAAAGGGTTAAATTATTCATCTCCTCAAGATAGGAATAGAGATTCCACCCGATAGAAGTAAAGAAGAGCCCTAATTTGAAAAAAAGATGCCCTTTCATGAATAGTTACTAAAATCCTAATCTGGCAAGTACTCTCAAACGTGCAGAACGGGATCTTGGATTGACTCTTGCCTCTTCTTTTGAAGGTAGAACCGCTTTTTTCGTCAAACGCTCAAAAAGGGCTTTTTTTACTACTTGTCCTCTAAAATCTTTTTCCGGCTCTGAAGCATTCTTGAAAATATTTTTTACAATACGATCTTCAAGGCTATGGAATGAGATCACACCGATCTTGCCGTTTGGCGCCAAAAGGTCCATTGCCTTTTTTAAAGCAATCTCAATTACCTCTAACTCCCTATTTACAGCCATACGCAATGCCTGGAAAACAAGGGTTGCTGGGTGAATTTTACCGATTTTTGGGATCGCTTTTTCTAAAATTTTCGCGAGTTGCGTTGTTGTGTCGATCGATGATGAGCGTCTTGCATCAATGATCGATTTTGCTGCCCTTCTGTAGAAAGGCTCCTCCCCATTTTTGAAAAGATCGGTCAACTGCTCGAGTGACCAGGTATTTACAATCGTATGGGCAGATGTTTGTTGTGTAACATCCATACGCATATCCAACTTCGCCTCTTTTTGAAAGCTAAAACCACGTTCTTGTTGATCGAGTTGCATCGAAGAAACTCCTAGATCAAACAAAAAACCATCAACCTGATCCACCCCTGCCTCTTTGGCAAAGCGATCTAGGTTTGCAAAATTTCCTTGGAACCAACGAATTTTCTTTTCATACGGTTTCAGAGTCTTATGGGCGATTTCTAAAGCATGTGGGTCTTGATCTGTCGCTAAGTATAGATCGATTTCGGGATGTTGGTGAAGGATATGGGAGGCATGTCCGCCGGCCCCAACAGTCCCTTCAAAGAAAGTCTTGATTGTGCCCTCAAAATATTGGAGCACCTCTTTTAGTAATACTGGAGTGTGAGGTTCTTTCATACAAAAACCTCCTCTTCTTCTTCAGGCGCTGCAAAAATTTCTTCCATGATGGAAGCCATGTCAACGGCATCCCCTTTAGGCTGCAGTAAAGAAGCCATCTCATTTTGATGCGCCTCTTTAGACCAAATTTCGATTCTATCAATTACACCCACAAGGACAACTTCAGACTTGATCTTAGCTGCATCTTTGAGGTGTTGCGGAATCATAAATCGGCCAACTTTGTCGCACCCTGTTGTAAACAACGTGGCAAAGAAGAGTGTAAAAAATTTACGGTATTTGGCGATGTGCTGTTTTGCTTTGAATTTTTCAACAATGCGGTCCATCTCACTTTTTTTGTAGATGGTCAAACAGCCATGGGATCCTAAGGCAATAACAAACTCCAACTCGCCATTTTCGACGAGCCCGTAGCGTAGCTCTTGCGCAAGAACCATTCTGTTCTTGTCATCAAGCTTTGCCGAATAGGAGCCGCTTAAATAAAATCCCATAATCCCACGATTTCCCACATCCTACCACTTTAAAGTTGAATTAATCAACATTTGTTAAAAAAAACATTGTAAAAATTTTTTAAATCGTTCGTTATCAATGACTTACAAACGTGGGAGAAAGTGGGATTAAAACCCAATTTTGCAGATTAATTCCAGTTGGTTTATGTGAGAATGCATGGATGATAAACTCACAATTTCCGATTTTGGAATTGACCAGTCGCAACAGTTTGAATTAACCAAACAATTAGCGCCACAACAATTTCTAAAAGAAGCACAATCGATTTATTCCAGAACATCGGCGCCAATTAGGACAGGGGTATTCTTATCGGAATTAGACACCCTATTCGAGACACGCTCCGTCAACCGTCCGTTTGCCGACTTTCTCTTTCCCGAGCGCATACAGCAGGCATATTTGATGATAAACCCAGGACAATCAATGCAAACAATGCAAAGCCCTGATATGATTCAACGGCTCAAAGATACGGTCGAATCTACAAAAGAAGAAGGCTTTTCCGGCAAAGAAGATCTATCCAATAGTTTGGATGTGGTTTTATCCTATTGTAAAGATGCTCAATTTTTAAGAAACGCGATTGTGAGCGTAGGGAAAGGTTAATGGCAGAAGATTGGTTACATAAGTTAGGTCTTAGCGAAAATGAGCTCGATGATCTTAGAGTTTTAGCCTACAGCTATATTCGACAAGGCCACTACACAACTGCCCTCAAAATCTATAAGGGTATTCTTGTTCTGAGCAAAAAAGCGCCCGAAGATCTTGAAACGTTTGGAGCCCTTTTATTACAGACCGGTCAACATAAGGAGTCTATAGAACCTCTTGAAAAGGTTTTAAAAATCCACAAAGATCATCTTAAAACTCGCTTAAATTAT
>CAXNCP010000040.1:0-6679 GCA_964200935.1 Chlamydiia bacterium
GATCCGATCGGGGGCACCTTCTATAAAGATGTATTTGAAAAAATAAACAATTTCACAATATCACCCTGTCTAGATAAAGCGGTAATATCTTTGGGAGAAAAACTTAAGGCAGCCTGTCCTGAAAGCTATATAGCTCGCGCCATAGTCATTGCCGGTGTAGCTGCTCTTCACCTTTATGCTGTAGCGAAACTTATCATTGCATTAGCAGCAGTCACCGTTGTTTACCCTGTTGGGTTTCTGGCATATGGTTTTGGGCAAAGCGCTTTATTTTTGATGAAGAAGATCTCCGAAATAGCCCTATCACTGACGAGCAAAAAAAATCAAGATCCTTGTCCAGTTGAGCGATATCAACAAAGAATTCTTAGCGAAAAAAGGGAATTCCATGGGCTCAATTTTGAGTGGGACATTCCAGAGGAAGAAGATCCTACAGTGACGGAAACAATCAGAAATGAAAAAGCTCACCTGATACAAGGGGCCTTTAGAAATCATTTGAACCGAAAAAAGGCCCAACAAAGAAAAGAGGCAATCGCTCGTTCTCGCCTACCTCGCTTAGATATATTGGGGACGGAAATGGAGGTGCCAAAGCCTGCGGTAGCGGAGGCGCCAAAGCCTACAAAAAGCAGTAGCTTTTTCAGCGCTTTTAAAGGATTTGTCCTCTTCTAAATCAAATGGTCAACATAGGCTTTTCACACTAAACGGCCCTCTTTGCGGGGCCATTTTTTTACCTCATTGACACCCTCTTCTAAATAGAGTATGTAGAGCTCTTATGACGCATGAAAGTCACTGGTACGCAAAAACCATCGAAGAGGTATTTGAACTTTTAGGATCTGATGTAGGTGGCCTGAGTTCCCAAGAGTCGGCTCTAAGGTGTCAAAAAGTTGGGCCGAATGCACTTGAGGAAAAGAAAAGACGCTCCCTTTTTGCCCTCTTTTTTAGGCAGTTTCTCAATCCCCTTGTATTGATCCTCCTTCTTGCCTGTGCTTTTAAATTCTTTGTCTACAGCTTTACCGACGGAATAGTTCTAATGAGCACCCTATTGCTCATGGCCATCATCGGATTCATTCAGGAGGCTAAAGCAGAAAAGGCGATGGAGGCCTTAAAAAAACTCTCAGCCTACAAATCAAGGGTGAAAAGAGATGGACATATCGTCCTTTGCCCCTCTTGCGAGCTTGTCCCTGGGGATGTGATCATTTTGGAACCGGGCGATCGGATCCCGGCGGATGCTAGGCTTATCGAAACGATCAACTTGAGGATCAATGAATCGACATTGACGGGTGAATCGGTCCCGGTAGAAAAATTTGCAAAAAAATTGGATAATCATCCCCCTCTGGTAGACCAGATCAACATGCTTTTTATGGGAACATCGGTTTCTGCAGGAAAAGCAACGGCTATTATCACGGCCACCGGCATGGCAACAGAGCTAGGGAAAATCGCAAACTCTCTGAAAGAAATTGAAGAGCAAAAGACCCCCTTGCAAAAAAACGTAGAGGCTATCGGTTTTTGGATTCTCCCTATGATTGGAGTTGCCATTCTGTTTTTTATCTGGGTATCTTTAAATCAGGGTTTGGGGGTTGTAGAAATTTTCTTACTCAGTGTTTCTGCAGCCGTATCGGCTATTCCTGAAGGTTTACCCGCCTCTTTTACCATCACATTGGCTATGGGGATGTCTGAGATGGCAAAAAAGAATGCAATTGTTCGCAAGCTTTTGGCTGTAGAAACACTGGGGTCAACCACCCTCATCGCCTCTGACAAAACGGGTACTTTGACCCAAAATCAGATGAAAGTGACCGAAATTTATATCGACGGCCACGAGATCATAGTTGAAGGGGATGGAGATTCTCCCTACGGTGCATTCCACAACGAGGGGGGTCGAATTGTCCCTGAAAACTATCTACACCTCAACACCCTTTTATTGGTCGCCTCACTTTGCAACGATGCCTTGGTCACCGGAGAGAATGGGAGATTAGAGTTGATCGGAGACCCTACAGAGGGGGCGCTGATTGTCGCTGCAATCAAGGGTGGATTAGACACCGAATCCCTTTCCAAAAAGCATACTCGCATCAATGAGATTCCTTTTTCGAGTGAACACTTATTCATGGCTACTTTGCACGCCAACACTGAGGGCGAGGAAATTTTTCTCAAAGGGGCGCCTGAAAAAATCTTGAGCTTTTGCAGCCATATTTTGACTCAAAATGGTCGAGAAATTCTTGATGATGAAAAGCTTAAAAAGCTCGAATTTCATCTAG
The DNA here is from genome assembly GCA_964200935.1 of Chlamydiia bacterium. Classification (GTDB taxonomy): domain Bacteria; phylum Chlamydiota; class Chlamydiia; order Chlamydiales; family RGXB01; genus RGXB01. The sequence goes on from CAXNCP010000040.1 coordinate 2,247, forward strand.
AAAGGATGTCGGAAAAGGCCCTTAGGCTCATCGGTTGCGTGACGATGCGCCACCATGGTGGGGATTTAGACATGTCCAGGCTAAATGAAAAAAATGGGACCTTCATTGGCTTTTTGGGGATGATGGACCCGCCAAGGCTTGAGGCGATCGAGGCGATCCGTCAATGTAAAGATGCCGGTATCGAGGTTGCCATGATTACAGGAGACAGCCCCATAACCGCAAAAGCAATCGCCGAGAAACTTGGTATACCTACTAAAGGGGTATTGAAAGGGACCGATATCAAAAAAATATCGGATGAGCAGCTTGCCGAAGAAATTTCAATGGTCAAAGTTTTTGCCCGAATCGAGCCGGTCGATAAGCTAAAAATCGTTAAAGCTTTCCAAAAAAAACAGCACATTGTCGCCATGACCGGGGATGGTGTCAACGACGCTCCCGCTCTAGAGTCTGCTGACATCGGTGTTGCGATGGGTATTGCTGGTACTGATGTGGCTAAAGAGGCGTCAGATATGATTCTCACCGATGACAATTTCGCCTCGGTTGTTTACGCTGTTGAGGAGGGGCGAGCTATCTTCAACAGGCTGCGAAACGTAACGGTATTTCTACTGACAACCTGTTTCGGTGAACTCTTTGGCCTCATTTTGTCTGTGTACTATTTTGGAATCGCCCCACTCACTCCCCTTCAGATCCTTTGGGTCAATCTTGTTACTGGTGTGATTTTGGCTATTCCACTAGGACTAGAGCCAAAAACGGGCAGAGAGCTTAAGCAACCGCCCAGAAGCCCTGGTGTGGGGCTGATTTTTGAGGGGATGATGTATCGGATTGCCCTGATGGCTTCATTGCTTGGCTTCTCTATTTTCGGGGTTTTTTATTTTTCTTTAGAGTTAGAGAACTTAGAGCATTCGCGCGCACTAGTTCTCACCTCTTTGGTTGTGTTCGAATGGTTGATTGCTTTTAATTATCGATCAGACGAAATTTCGATCTTTCAGCAAGGATTATTCTCTAACCGCTATCTCCTAGTAGGTGTATTTGCTGCGGTGATTCTCCATCTTATGATCCTTTACGTCCCGTTACTCGCCAACGCATTCGCCGTTTATCCTCTATCGGAACAGGGGTGGAAGATCTCGCTGATTCCGGGTGCCGGGATCTTTTTCATCGAGTCGCTACGAAAACAGCTTTTGCCCACCCTTTTTTCTTTTGGAAAATGGAAAAAAGGGAGAAGGTTACGCCGAATCTCCTGACCTTTTAGTCAAAATAGGGCCCCTGTCCAAAGGCTTTAGACTTTCTAAAAGCCCTTTTTCATCTAAAACGGCGATTTTGATTGCAGCATCATTTTCGCCATAACAGAGGTAAATCTTCCCATTTTCAATGAAATAACCGCCCGGAAACGTGACGTTGGATATTATGTTGGGGTTGCGCTCGCTTGTATAGAAATCGTGAAAAAAGAAGGGATCTGCCGATATTTTCAAGATTTCAAAGGGTGGGTTTTTTGAAAAAGTATAAGCACCCATAAAGTAGAAATGGCGCCCTAAAAACCAAATCCCACTATGAAAAAAAGCTAAATAGCAATCCTCTCTTTCCAAAGCAGGCGTACCCCCCTTCAATTCCCCAAAATGCCATGAAAAAGGGGTATTAGTCGAGGCAACCTCTTTACAGAATCCATAGCGGGTATCAACGCTCAAAATTTTATGAGGTTGGATTAGGTAGGTATAAAACAGCTGATTATTGTAGCAGAATAGAGACCAGTTCTTTTCAAATTTACGAATATCTTTCACCTTCATAGATACCGATTTATCCAGTAAAAACTGATCATCTTGAACGCAAATCTCTACCAAATTAATCCTCGATCGACTCACCGCATCAGGGTCCCCCTCATAGGCTGAACCATAAGACATGAAGATTTTTTCACCCTCTAAAAATAGGCGCGGATCATAGCAGCGACTACCCAATTCATCGAGGATTATCGACTTCTGGACGGGTTTAAAATCCTGATCCAATAGAACAAGACCGATGTAGTTATGAAAATGGGCCAAATTTTGAGCCAGAGGGAGCCGATAGCGATCGATTCTAAAAGCTAAAAGATAGCGGTCTTTCACAGGGACGATTGACGCGTTGTACGCTTTTGGATATTCGGGAATATCCACCCGGATCGTCGACTCGATAAAAGAGCTGTCAGCTAACTTTTTTTTCTCATCCAGTCGTAAATCTTTCACTAATTTAAAAAATTTACCCGTATCGAGTAGATCTCTCTGAAAGCGCATTTTTTGTGCTGCGAGAAAAAAAGGGGAAAGCATGCACAAAAGGAACATGGTTTGAAAAATTGGTGCCAGCATAGGTAACTAGTTTTTAATCCAGACGGCCCACTCATTTTTTTGGGCTTTAAATTGCAAAAAGCGGGTGCAGGTCTTATCTAGCCACTCTGCAGCTTTTCTGGTAGTAGACCCCCCCTCTAATTCCTCACCGTAATCCAAATCATCAAGGATAACAATACCCCCTTTTCTCACGTTGGGAACCCACTTTTTTACATCCAACAGGGAGCTGTCCTCAGAATGATTCCCATCAATATGGAGAAAATCGATTTCTTCAACGATCTGTGCATCTTTAGAAGAAGCACGAATAACTTCAACTACATCCCCCAAATGATAGAGATGGATCTTAGAAAGAAAACCGTTGTAAATTCGCTCATGATCCACCTCGTTCCACCAATCGAGGTGATCCCCCTCAAGCTTATACGTAGAATTTTCTGTTTTCCATGGATCTACCCCATAAACAATACCTTGTTGATTTTGATTCAAGGCTATGGCTATCGGAATGAGTGATTTGCCGCCCCAAACACCAATTTCAACAACTTTTTTTGGCCGCTTTAAAAACAGTAAATCCATCAAGATTGAGGCCTTTTCTTCACTACACCAACCATCAAGATTCGACATATAGGCAAATGCTTTGATTTTGGCTTTTCGATTTTTTTGAGCTTGTAAACGAGAAAAAAGGGATTCGGAAAAGCATTCTATTGTCGATTTGGGAGGTATATAATAATCCATGGAGCGCCCGCAATTTATTGTTGGAATTAGAGAATTTTTTTCAAAATGGTCGGTAAATATGAAAAGTGCATAACTATTTGAAAAGTTTAATTTATACAATAAAAAAAATAAATAAACTTTTTTCAAAGAAATGAAAAAACTCAAAGAGTCCGGAGACTAAAAATGAATGCTCTCATTGTCGCTGTTCAATATCGCTTCTACTAATGCTTCACTCAGTGTTGGGTGGGCAATCATCAGGTGCTTGAGATCCTGAATTTTGAGCTTTTGAGCGATAGCAAGTTGAAACATCGCCAACATTTCTGAGGCATGAGAACAAACAACCACTGCACCCATAAGTCGATCGGTCGTCTTGCAAACGAGGACCTTAACAAACCCCTTCTCGTCATGCTCGACGAGGCCTCGAGCATTCGCTTTGAAGGGGAATTTTCCTACCTTATAGGGCAACTGGTGGCCCTTTAAATCGGCTTCAGACATACCTACATGGGCCACTTCAGGATGGGTATAGATCACGTTCGGAACCTCAAAAAGATTATAGGAGGCAGGTTTGCCGAACAGCGTTTCTACAAGGGCAATCCCCTCATGCGAAGCTTTATGGGCCAACATGGGGCCTACAGCAACATCTCCGATCGCGTACACACCCTGAACCGACGTCATTAAGTCGGGTCCTGTTTGGATAAAACCTTTGGCATCTAATTGAATTCCCCCTTTGTCAAGGTCGAGACCTTTGGTGTTGGGTTTACGGCCGATCGATTGCAGAACATAATCGCCCTCTAATGTAAAAAGGCTTTTTTCGGGACCCTCACAGCTCAATTTCACCTTGCCGCTATTGGACTCTCCCTTCACGACTTTTGTTTTAAGATGAAACTCTATCCCCCGCTGTTTCATGATCTCCATCAAAGTTTTTGAAACATCCTCATCAAAGCTTGGAGCAACTCTGTCGAAAAACTCGATGAATGTCACCTTAGAGCCCAAAGCACGATACACAGAGCCCATTTCCAGGCCGATGACGCCCGCCCCAATGATCATTAAGTGCTCGGGTATCTTTTTCAGGGCAAGAGCTCCTGTCGAGGATAAAACGTGTTCTTCATCAATAGGAAAAAAAGGGAGCTCAATCGGCTTAGAGCCGGTCGCAAGCAGAATGTAGTCGCTTTTAAGAATTTCTCCATTCACCTCGATCGTTTTTTCGGCCACAAATTTAGCCTCACCATGGATGTGGCGAACCTTGTTTTTCTTTAATAGATAGGCTATCCCCTGGGTGAGGTTAGAGACTATCTGCCCCTTTTTCTCTTGCATTTGGGAAAAATGGATGCTGTTTAAAGTTGCGTCGATTCCGAGATGTTGGAATTCATGTTTGAGGAGGTGGACGTAGTAAGAGTATTGCAATAGTGCCTTGGA
>CAXNCP010000041.1:0-6633 GCA_964200935.1 Chlamydiia bacterium
GACACCACGCCTCAGGCTTCAGGAAAAAAAAGGTTCTCCTTAACCCTTTTGATAAGAGAGGATTCGGTTTGAACTGGACAGTCATAGGAGCCAGATGGTCCGAGAAGTCTAAAGGGGTCGAAGAGGTCACAAGATACATATCAAAAAAGATAAACTCAAAAAAATTGGGGCATATATTACACCCTAATCCGGTGATTCTCAAGAGAATAATGATGAAATAACTAAATTTATTTATATATAGTGTTTTAATATATAATTATTTATAATATTTTCATAAAAATGATTATTTGAGGTACGTTTATGTCCTTTGGCATTAATTTTGATAACTTAAGCTATGTTATAGATGATATAACCGGTTATGCAGCTGTTCGTCCTCAAGCTTCTAACCAAAACAACCCGCCGGCTACAACTGCAGGCTACACCTATGCTGGATTATTTTATTCCGCAGTTAGATCACGTTTAGTTGGGGCAAATGAAACAGACCATCTTCGGTATCAAGCCGCATACGGTGAAGGGGCCTCTGCCCCGGCAGCTTACTATCAACGGGCCATCCGCTGGGGTGTCCATCGAGCAGTTTCAGCAGCAACTAATTTTTTGCCTCATCCTTTAGGGCAAGTTGCCCGCCTCGCAATAGGTGATGTTAATTCGGCACCTGCTCCGCAGATCCAGAATAACGATTTCATGGATCAGCTCAAACAACTAATGAATTCCCCTATCTCGAAAAGCGTTGCCGGTGTTGTAATCCCCTACGTGGAATCAGGGATTGAAGCTCTCATTGCTGCAAATTCGACAAACCCATCGCTTGCTATCCTTACAAATGTTAAAGAGGCTCTGACAGGAGTCAAATTCGCTTTAAATCGAAGAGTAGAAGACTTTAACGCTGCATGGGAGAACCTTGTCGAGGTGATTAGAGATCTTCCACCACTCAGTGTGCATGGATTTGCAGTCTACAGCGGTCCTAATGTTGCCGAGCAGGTACAACTGCAACCTATAACCGCCGCTATGCTTGAAGTCCCTCCAAGACCTGCAACAATTGAAGGTGCAAAAGCGGATACAGATTTTGCCAAAGAAACCTTTGTCCAAACTTATTCAAGCTACTCCACGGTCCTTTTGATCAACTTGCTTTTGCATAAAAAAACAGATCCTTACGATTTTAGAGATGTACTCGGGATTATGGAAACACGTTACTTAGAGCTTAGCGGAACATCTCCTAAAGAAGCATTCATCTTGGCATTTAAGGAGAAAATATCCTCTGATCAAAATCTCGGCTTTTTCAAAAAGTTCCTTTTTAGTTCAAGATATGTTTTAAGCTTTCTATACTGGTTCAGCAATCGCTTAATTGATAAAACCACCCAAACCGTTCTAACAGATGTTCGACAAAATGTTGAGGCCTTCAAAAACCCTGAAAGCCCAACCCTCAATCCAGATATCGCCGGATTCCGTATGGCAACCAGGATTCTTTCTAGAATTACAAATATGTTCCGCAGTGTACAAGAGATGCCTTCTGATCAAAGACCCCTAGGCTCTTTGGAACAGATTATGGAAAAAATTTCCAAAGACCCCAAATTTTGGGATGGTAAAACAGATGCTCAACTCAAGGAGCTTGTAGCGAATAAGCTTGTAAATGAGTACCTACCGCGTGTAACTTTAGCCGAAGATTTTCTCGTATGGACCAATAAACATCCTATCCTTATCCCACTCAAGATGCTAGCGATCCCCCTATATGCCCTCGAATACTTCCCGAATAGAGCTGTTAACATCCTGGCGCGAAAAATCATCAACGAAAGTGATATATTGACTACCTTGATTGACGGGATCCGCACTAAAAGGGGACAAGCAACCTCGATCGAATTAACGACCTACCGTGCTATTCGACAACAGCTAGCGGGCGTCTACCAAGGACTTATGAACCCAACTGGCGAACAGGGACCAGAGGTTCACGTAAATGGTGATACGGTGATAGAGATTCAGTCACTTTGTCATTTGCTCGTTAAAGTGAAGCATTTAAGAGACCTAAAGGACGTTGATGCGGTAAGAGCTTACTTTGGGGTACTTTCGACAGTAGAAAATATAGAAAAGGCTCTAATCGACCAACATGGGGAGACGATTGGGAAACTCGTTTATGGCATTTACAAGGCCCTTTTAGATGATATTTCGGTTGAAGTACAGTTCAAGTCTGTTCTAGACGCACTTGTTTCATCGATTAAAAACCCCCCTATTTCTCAAGAATCTCTACAACAACAAATTGATTCAGAAAAAGCAGCAATTGAAACTCTCTCCAGCGTTATTCTTAGAAGAACGGTTGATCAAGCAATAGACTCCTATTTTGAGCCAAAAGATCAAAATTCAAAAATCATCCAAGAGGTCAAAAAAATTGTCCCGCTTTCCCAATTTATAGAAAGTATTCAAAATATTCGACAAAGCCGAAATCCAGCAGATAGAAAAGGTTATGCTCAGCAGCTTGATACACAAATTATGGCTGCAAGACAACAGCTCATTGTTTTAACGCATAAGCTTACACAAGAAAGCCCAAACCCTACCGATCTTCGAGCCGAGCTAGATTACATTAATAAATTAATAGCTCAACTTGATGCGTACCAAATTATGAGCTCCTACTTAATGGATGCATGCATACTTAACCGTATGGCGACGAAACCAGAGCATTTAATTGCCTCAATAGAACGTATGATATCGGAAATTTCCCCTCAAGAAAATACCGATGCCCTTAACCGGCGATTAGAATCTATCAAACGCCTATTTCGTACACAAAGAGAAACAATTGGTGAGCTATCCAACGGACCTAAATTGATCCAAGAGTTTCAAGCTACAATCAGAGTCTATGATGATTGTATTAACGGTCGTTCACAGACGCTTATACTTGCTGATCTTAAAGCCAAATGCCAAACACATTTAGAAAGTCTAAAGGATCAGACTTCTATTCTCAGTTTGATGGATGAGGCATTTGTGGCTAGGCAAATTGAAGAACTTAGAGAAACGTTCATTCAAGGTTCAGAGCTTGATCGCCTTCTCAAAGAACAATTAGTCTTACAGCAGTTAGACATCCGTTTGATCTCTAAAGATTCGGCAGTTGCAAAATTTGCCAAAAATCAGGCTGCAGCCAGATTGGATCAGTACATGAAAGGGGTCATCCCGTTGCTCAGGGATCCTTTGATCTTCTCTGTCGGAATTGAAACGCTCCTCGTTGAGTTTGTCCAATAGTCTCCCCCTCCCCTCTCTTGCTTCTTTTTTTAAAGTTAGAGAGGGGTTATTTTGGCCCATTTTTTAGATAGCTAGATTTTAAATGGGTGGAATCCCTAGAAAAAAATCGAAAATCCGATATACTCATCCGATGCAAATTCTCCTAAGTATCCAAAACCTTTTAAAGTCCTATGGCTCGAAAAATTTATTCGAAGATTTGAGCTTCAGCGTTTACGATCACCAAAAAATAGGGATTGTGGGGCCAAACGGCTCAGGAAAGAGTACTTTATTGAGGATCATTCAGGGTCTTGAGAGCCCTGATGAGGGGAAAGTCATTTTCCGTAAAGGGGTGAAAGTAGCCTACGCCGCCCAGCAAGCGGAACTGTTGGATCTGGAATTAAGCGCCTATAGAAAAAGTCTTTTCGGTTTTTCGCATGATATAGACGCCAGTAAGCTCTCCGGAGGACAAAAGCGAAAATATATCATCGCAAAGGCGCTGGATGAGGAACCCAACCTGCTTCTTTTGGATGAGCCTACAAACCACCTCGATCTGGAGGGGATTTTATGGCTGGAAGAGCTACTGAACTCGATTCAGACCCCGATGCTAATCGTCAGCCACGATCGGGTGTTCTTGGATCGGGTTACCAATGCGACCTTGGAGATCAATCACCGCTACCCAAAGGGCCATTTTTTTGTCGAAGGGCCCTATTCCACCTACTTGAAAGATAAAGAGGCCTATGAGATTTCCCGCTCGAAGCGGCAACACTCTTTAGAGCAGGAGTTGAAAAAGCAGATGGAATGGCTGGGGCGTACTGCTCCGGCGAGGACGGCTAAATCTTTGACCAGAATCAAAGATGTGAAGACCCTCAAAGAGGAGGTGCGCGATTACAAAGAGCGGCATCAATCTGAGGGAAATCTGGCCACGTTCAGTCAAAGCGAATCGGGCTCAAAAAAACTTTTAGTGCTCAAGCATATTTACAAAAGCTACCAGGACAAGCACCTTTTGGAGGATTTCAACATCGAAATCATGAGAAAAGAGCGTCTGGGTATTTTGGGGATGAATGGGTCGGGGAAAAGCACACTTTTGAAAATTCTCATGAAAGAGATTCTGCCCGATAAAGGGACGGTAAAATGGAAAGAGGATCTTCGAATTGTCTATTTTGACCAGATGAAAGAAACACTCCCCAAAACCGGCATGACCCTGCAAGAGGCCTTGACAGGCCACCTTTCTGACACGGTTGTTTATCAAGATAAACCGATGCATATTGTCTCCTGGGCAAAAAAATTCCGGTTCCCCAGCGACCGCCTGAATATGGATATCGCTGTTTTGTCTGGTGGAGAAAGAGCCAGGGCAATTCTAGCGAGGCTCATGCTTAAGCCAGCGGACGTGCTCCTTTTGGACGAACCAACCAATGACCTTGACATGGAGATGATCGACCTACTTACCAAGTCTTTGCAAGAATTTGATGGTGCCGTTCTGGTGATTTCGCATGACCGCTATTTTTTAAATTCCATCTCTACAAGTTTTATCGGTCTGGGTGTCCCTAAAGAAACCGGATATCTGTTTAGTGATTTTGACCAGTGGCAAAAAAAACTGGAGTCCACCAAGAAATTAGAAAAGCAATCTGAAGTGGGACAACCTGGGCGAAAAGGGGAAAAAAAACGCTCTACCCGTGAAATAGAAAATCAGATTGAAAAAACGGATGCCGACATCAAAAAAGTGGAGGAAGAGCTGGCTTTGGCCAATCCAAAAGACCTTGAAACCCTTTGCAAAAAACATCTCCAATTAAAAAAAGAACTCGAGGATCTTTATACCAGATGGGAAGACCTGTTGAAATCATAGGTGATTTTTCTATCCGGCTGTGTAGATAAAAAAAGGGCATTTTTTTGTCGACTAGCATTGGATTTTACGACAATTTTTTCATCACTATTTCCGAAAATTATGATCCTACCCCATTCATCTTCACCCATTTAGCCTATTTATCCAATTCAGTTCAGCTATAGGGGTCTTTCACCTTGCCAAGCTTAATCCTTTTTAGGTAAAATAGCCCCCTTATGGAAAGGCCACTTTACCTAGATTTAGATTTGCCCTCATGGAATGGATGGGTCCAAAAACACAACCTCCCGACATTCATTGCAAAGCAAATTTTTGAATGGATTATTAAAGGGGTAAACGATCCCACTTGTTTTTCGAATATCCCTAAGAATGTAAAAGATCTTTTGAATCTAGAGTTCGATTGGGAACTGCCCAAAATTGACACCGCTTTGAAAAGCTTTGATGGGAGCACCAAGTTTCTTTTGACCTTGAAAGATCAGAAAGTGATCGAAATGGTCTTGATGCCCTCTTTAGATCGGGTAACACTTTGCGTTAGCTCACAAGTGGGATGTCGCATGAACTGCTCATTTTGCCAAACCGGGAAAATGGGGTTATCGCGCAATTTGAGTGCTGGGGAAATTTTAGCCCAAATCGTAATCGCAAACCGACACCTTGAAGACTCCAAAGTAACAAACGTGGTTTTCATGGGTATGGGTGAGCCTTTAGACAACTTTGAACCATTGATCCAGTCGTTGAAAGTAATGACCGATCCGACCGGATTTCAACTTTCCAAGCACCGGGTTACCGTCTCCACATCAGGACTTATCCCCGAGATCAAATTGTTGGCAAAACAAGTAGCCGTAAGTTTAGCGATTTCGTTCCACACTCCGTTCGAGGAAGAGCGCTCTCTTCTTATGCCCATCAATCGGAAATATCCACTTGAGGAATTGAAAAAAGCCCTTTTGGAATACCCGATCCAGACTAGGCATGGTATCACTCTGGAATATGTGATGATCAAAGGGAAAAACGACTCCTTACGACATGCAAAAGCGCTGGTGAAGTTTGCTCATGGACTGAAGGTCAAAGTCAACCTCATCCCCTTGAATCCCCACCCTGGTAGTCCGATGGAGCCGGCTCTTGAAGAGAGCTTAAAAGCCTTCCAAGTTTATTTAGAAGAAAGATCGATCTCCGCCCCTGTACGTTATAGTAGGGGACAGGATGTTTCAGGGGCCTGTGGCCAGTTGGCTGTCAAAAGACAAGATGAACTCACCCAGGATCCTAGGGTTTTGTGGCAAAAAAGGCGCCAAGAGGCAAGATCTTTGAAGGCCTAAATAGCCCCTCTTTCATCCATTGTTTTTAATTACGAACAGAATAGACTTACCCTTTTTTTTCTCTTCAAGCAATTAATTAGTGAAAGAAAAATCCTTTCTTTGATAGCTTGCAAAGGGAATGCCTTGTAAATCTACAACGAAACTGGGAAATCTTCCCGACCATCTGCAGTCCTTTAAGATTTGCCAAACACCTTTCATGAATCGTCGTTGGAAAGTTTTATCGAAAGAGGTCGAGGAGCTTTGGTCGATTCTTAAACAGTTCCGATCTATCATAGGGCTAGACCCTTT
>CAXNCP010000042.1:0-6525 GCA_964200935.1 Chlamydiia bacterium
CCTTTACAGATCACATTCACCGCCGAAAATCTTTTGCCTGATCTTAGCCGACTGGACAATATCGTGTTTTTAGGAGGACTATTCCTCTCCTTCGCGGGGCTTGAAGTGACTAGCGGTTACGCTGGAGAGGTCCAAAATCCCCAAAAAAACTACCCGATCGCGATCTTATTGGCCGCAGTCACAACATTTGTCCTTTTCCTTTTAGGATCTCTTGCGATCGCCTGGGTCATTCCAAAATCAGAGATCAGCCTGGCCTCCGGTTTAATGGCGGCTTTAAAAATCTTCTTAGAGAACTATAATCTAGGATGGTTGCTTGGTATTTTGGGGATACTTTTAGTTGCCGGCGCGGTTGGAGAAACCAACGCTTGGATCATCGGACCAGTCAAGGGACTTTACACCACCTCAAGGCATGGTAATCTCCCACCCATTTTCCAAAAACTCAATAAAAATGAGATTCCGGTAAACCTGCTCTATTTTCAAGCTATCGTCGTCACATTTGCCGCATTCATGTATCTTCTTATGCCGTCCATAAGTAGCGCATTCTGGATCCTTACCGCTTTGAGCGCACAGATCTACCTAGTCATGTACGTGATGATGTTCATAGCAGCGATACGACTACGTTATACAAGACCCAACGTCCCCAGAGCTTACCAAATACCACACCCCCATAAAGGGATGTGGCTGATCTCTTCAATTGGGATTATTACCTCTATTTTCGGAATATTTTTGGTTTTTATCCCCCCTGTTCAATTCAAAGATGAATCGGTCCTAACCTACGTCTCATTTTTGATGACCGGACTCATATCGATGGTAGCGCTCCCTCTCATTATCCACGCCTTCAAAAAACCCTCATGGAATCCTGTTGAACGGATGATTGAAAGCGATTAAAAAAGGTGGGCATCCCCCTTTAAAACAAAAAAGCCACCTTTAAGGTGGCTTTTTCTATTTTCATCAAGATTCAAAAGGCTAGACCGAGACAGGCTCGTTCCAAACCCCCTCTTTCTTCAATAATTCGATTAGGGCCTCTAATGCCAAAGACTCATGCACGTGGCTAACAACCTTTTGATGTTTTATATAAAGGTCAACAAAACCTGGTTTGGACCCAACGTACCCAAAATCGGCATCTGCCATTTCACCTGGGCCATTGACAATACATCCCATAACAGCAATTTTGACCCCAATCAGATGCTCTGTACTCTCTTTGATCCTTTTGGTTACCGTCTGCAAATCAAACTGTGTTCTACCGCAGCTAGGACAAGAGATGAAATCTGCCTTGAACATCTTCAAGCGTGCAGCTTGTAAAATACCCTCTTTGAGCCTTTGATCGAATTCGAAACCAAACGGTGTAGAAATCTTGAGGTCTAATGTGGGTGCATCCAATAAAAATGTCCCGGCCCACGAGGAAAGTTGTACAATCGCCTCCTCCTGACTCGAACCATCATAGGTTAGGCTACCGGGGTAAGGTGGTAGATCCCTCAATATTTTACATGGGAAGATCTCTTCTTGAGGATCTTCGGTCAACGAGACGCGGATTGTGTCTCCTATCCCGTCTAAAAGCAAAGGGCCGATTCCAAAAGCTGCCCTTATGCGTCCATCAATCCCCTCTCCTGCTTCAGTAACACCAAGGTGCAAAGGGGGGAAGACCCCTTCTGTGGGCATCATCGCTACAAATAGGCGGTAAGCTCTCATCATAACGAGCGGATTAGAGGACTTTAAAGAGACGATCACCTGATCAAAATTTGCCTCTTTTGCAATTCTTAAGAATCGAAATGCCGATTCACACATCCCCCTTGGGGTATCGCCATACTCGTAAAGGATCTCCTCCGACAAAGAACCGTGGTTGACCCCTATCCGAATCGCAGTGGAGCTTTTTTTGCAAACTTCGATCAGCTCCAAAAAAGACTCTATGGCGAAATTTCCGGGGTTCACCCGAACCTTGTCAACAAATGGGGCCACCGCAATCGCAGCTTTTGGGAAAAAATGGATATCTGCAATCAATGGAATGTTTACATTCAGCTCTTTTAGACGCTCACGAATCTGTTTGACCGCCTCCACTTGGCGCATCCCCTGTACCGTTACGCGCACAAGCTCAGCCTTTTTTCTAACCAGTGAGAGGATCTGCTCAACTGTAGCCTCAACGTCCTCAGTTTTTGTAGTGGTCATGGATTGTATCCGGATAGGGTCATTCCCCCCGATCACAATCGAACCGACCCTGACAGGTGTTGTTTTAATCCTCGTGGACAAGCGCATCCTGCACCTTTTTGAAAGACAAAAACTTCTCCCCCTTCAAATCAACAGCGACTTTGGCGACCACATGCCCCCTCTTCGGATCTTGCTCCATGTATTCTTCAATAGAATGGGCTGCATCCTCGGAAACCATCACACCGCTTTTTTTAGAGAGGATCGCCTGAAACGCACGGATCCCCAGTTTTTTTGTATAGGCTAAATCAAAAGGGGTCGGATTTTGGCACCGACTCTCATAACCAAGGCTTGTAAATCTCAATGGGGGCATTTTGAAACCCTCTTTTTGAGCTTTATGCTGGACATGCTGAAATAGTTTTACATGAGACTCCATACCAGAAAGGTCCACATTTCCATGGGAATCCAGTTCTGTATCCTCCGAAAGCTGTGGCAATGCCAAGCTCACACCCTCAGGAATCAAAATGACACCGTAGTTTTTATCCCTTTTTTTCAAAAAGTTTAAGATTTGGCTGACCACTTGATCCAATGTCTGTCTATCGTGAATGATCTCCTCACTGATCAGGGCAAAATTGGGCCTTGCCCGTAATGCACATTCTAATGTGATATGGCTCGTATCGCGACCCATCATTTTGATCACGTGGACATATTTTCCAGTAGAAAGGGCGTCTACTTTGAGGTTTTTAATGATTTGGCTCATCAACGTGCATGCGGTATCAAAACCAAAGGAGGGGACTGCAAGATCATAATCGATAGTTTTGGGGACATGGATGATTTGGCAAGATACCTCTTTGGAAAGTTTGTACGCGTTGGTAGCGGTATCGTCCCCCCCAATAAAAACCAGGGCGTCAAAATGGAATTTATCAATTGTCTTTTTGATTTGGCCTATGTCTTCAGGTAGAATCTTTTTTCGGCGTGTCTTCAATAAATCAAACCCACCCAAGTGGCGATAGTGATCCACTTCGCTTTTTTTCAGATGGCGACATGCCCCCTCTATTAACCCTTCGGCTCCCCTCTCGATTCCCCAAAGCTCCCCGATCCCCTCAATCAGATCGAATAAGGTTGCAATCACATGATGTCCCCCGGGAGCTGGACCACCCGACAATAACACACCGACGCGCAATTTTTCTTCCATAGAGCACCCTAAAGATATTTTTATTTTACCCTGCCTAAAGGCTAAAGCTTCATCCTAAAAGCGAATTAAAAAGTTTTTATAGTCCATAGTTTTAACATCCGCTTAAACATTGTTCTAAAAGCTCTTTTGATCAATCATCGGGCAGGTTTTTAATAAAATCAAGCCTAAAGCCTCTGGGCTTCCTCCTCTAGCGCGGTCTGCCCTGCATTTGGGAAAAATCTTTTATGGAGCTTAATCCCTAACGACCTAGCACACAGATTCATATAGTCCTCGACGAGGGTGCGCTCACCGCTGTCTTTAGCACTCAAAAGTACACCAACCCCTAAAAGCTTACCCGCTATATTTACCACCTTATTTGCATTTCTAGATAATGGGCTTAGCAAAAGATCGGCACCTAAGGCCATATTTGTGCCTGCCTTTCCAAAAAACATGACACAACCAGCCCACTTTGCAACCCTTTTTAGGGAAAGTCGAGATTCAAAGGGTGTGGCAGGTTTCAAAAAAGCATATATCCCAATCGTCATCCCTAACCGGAAAACAAAAAAGAAGATATTGGATATATCCTTGACCATATTTACATTTTTAGGATGTTGGATCTCGTCATAGATGCGGACCACGCTCTGGGAAAAATCGAGTAAACACTTCGGCACGAATTTAGAAATTTCCATAGCAAACCTCTTTCTTAGATACTCTTAAGTAATTATGCATCAATGGTATGGTTTTTATTTTTTAAGGTAAATTTAAAAAAGTCTAATGGTTTGTAATAATAATTCATATATTCAAACTTTTACTTTTATCTGTTAGAAATAGAAAGAATCTCCTGTTTAAAAATTTGAAGGTCTATCTTGCCGAAATTAGGGGAAGGTAGGTATGCTCTTCCTATGCAAGGTCGATTCATTTTTATCACCGGAGGGGTCCTTTCCTCACTTGGAAAAGGGGTTATAGCCGCCTCTATCTCATCTATTATAGAAAGCATGGGTCTTTCTGTTTCCATCATCAAATTGGATCCTTATCTCAATGTCGATCCGGGCACCATGAGCCCTTACCAGCATGGAGAGGTCTACGTGACCGATGATGGGGCCGAAACCGATTTGGACTTGGGCCACTACGAGCGCTACACTCATGCCCAAATTTCAAAAAAATCGAATTCTACGGCGGGTCAGATTCTCGATTACGTTCTTCAAAAAGAGCGAAAAGGGGACTATTTGGGATCTACCGTTCAGGTCATCCCCCACATCACAGACGAGATCAAACGGAGAATTTTTCTTGCTCAAAACAATCATGCCGACGTGACGGTGATCGAGGTGGGCGGAACCGTGGGAGATATAGAGTCCTTGCCCTTTTTGGAAGCAATCCGTCAGATGCGCTATGATCTTCCGCAACATTGCTGCAACATCCACCTCACCTATGTTCCTTACTTAAAAAGTTCTGGTGAAACAAAAACCAAACCTGCTCAACACTCATTAGTAGCTTTAAGGCAGGTAGGGATCATACCCGATATTGTGATTTGCCGCTCGGAACACCCGATACCGGCAGATAGCCTCAAGAAGATCAGCCTTTTTGGAAACGTGCCTATCCACGCAGTGTTGGATCAACCAGACGTGGAGCATGCGCTTTTTGAGGTGCCTATCCGTCTAAAAGAACACAAGATCGATCTATTAATCTCAAATGTCTTGAAACTATCGCCACCGAATCAATCGAATGTAACTGTTTGGAAAAATTTGTTGGAAAAATCGATCCATCTAAAAGAGCATGTGACAATTGGTGTCGTTGGTAAATATCTTGAGCATAAAGACGCCTACAAATCGATCTTTGAAGCCCTGCAGCATGCAGGTATTTGCCAAAATCTTAAAGTCCATCTGATCGAGGTCAACGCCGAGCTCCTTGAGCAAAATCAAGAGATCCCCGGGGCCTCTGCCTATATTATTATGGGGGGCTTTGGCCAGAGGGGCTTCGAGGGAAAGATACGCCTTGCCCAATTTGCAAGGGAGCAAAAGATCCCCTGTTTTGGAATTTGTTTAGGATTACAGGTCATGACGGTCGAATTTGCACGAAACGTCCTTGGGCTAAAGGATGCGAATTCTACGGAGATGGATCCGAAGACTAAAAATCCGGTAGTTTTAAGCTTGGAAGAACTCAAAAATGTGACTCAACTCGGCGGAACAATGCGTTTAGGGAGTTACCCTTGTGCTATCACTGAGGGGACAAAAGCTCACGAAATTTACAAAGAGGAGCTCATTCACGAAAGGCATCGGCATCGCTTTGAAGTAAATCAGTCGTTTGTGGATGCCCTTGAAAATGGGGGTTTGTCGATCAGCGGAAAACACCCTGCCACCAATCTTACTGAAATCGTCGAGATTCAAGACCATCCCTGGTATCTCGGAGTGCAATTCCACCCAGAGTTCAAATCTAAATCATTTGCACCTCACCCACTGTTTGTTTCTTTCATCCAAGCAGCTAAAGAGGCACAAAAAGAGGCTGAGCAGGAAAAGGCTGTGCCGGTCTAGATGCGTATTTTAGGGATCGACTACGGAAAAAAAAGGATAGGGATCAGTATCAGTTCCACCGTCGCCCATATGGCTTTACCTCTAACCACCATAGAACATCAGGGTTCGATCCCCAAAGCAATGATGCTTTTGAAAAAAAAGGTGCTAGAGTTAAAAGACATAGAAGAGTTTGCACTCGGTTGGCCTCTTTTGATGAATGGGGAAGAAAGCCCCATGTGTAAAGAGGTGATGCAATTCAAATCGCTCTTAGAGGCAACTTTTAAAATGCCTGTCCATCTAGTGGATGAAAGGCTCACGACAAGGATGGCCGAGGAATCCTATAAATCTATTGGGATGTCGAGGAAAGATCGTACCGCCCATATTGATCAGGCCGCTGCTGTAGGCATCCTCAACACCTTCTTAGAAAAAAAGAAGTTTTCCTAGAATTCCCAAAAAAATCTCTTAAATTTTGCAGCTTTTACCCCTTTTTAGCCTGTTGCTTCAAAAATCAAAAGGCGTTACTGTACAAAATAGTAACGAGTAAAGATTGCGATTAGATGTCACAGGCCCAAGATTTTACCCAAATGATTGTTCGTCAAGCTGTCGCCAAACCGCAGTGTTTTGTCCTCTTTGGGGCGACCGGAGATTTAGCAAAACGAAAAATCTTTCCGGCCCTTTTTGCCCTTTTTCTCGATAAAAAACTCC
>CAXNCP010000043.1:0-6437 GCA_964200935.1 Chlamydiia bacterium
TTGCATCGAAAAGAATTTTGGAGTCTGCAGCATCTGCTGAAGCGATGTTCCCCTTAGCCACAGACATTCTAAAGAAGATCTAGGTTTGTTCTTTGTGGTTTTTTAGCTTTAAAAAGGTTTTTGCCAGCGGCTCTTGCATCGAAAAGAATTTTGGAGTCTGCAGCATCTGCTGAAGCGATGTTCCCCTTAGCCACAGACATTCTAGAGAAGATCTAGGTTTGTTCTTTTTGGTTTTTTAGCTCCAAAAAGGTTTTTGTCATCTCCACAGCAAGTGGAAGTGCCTCTTTGCCGTAATCGCCGAAGCGTAAATAGACCACGACTACGAGGTCTGGACTTTCAAACATGGGCAAAGATTCATCGTAGTGGACCAAAGCAAACCAGGTGTGTTTGACCAGAGCGCTCTCCCCCTCTTTGTCGATGAAGGGGCGGTAACTGATTTGGGCAGTTGCAGTTTTGCCGATCATATAGGGGCGTAGCTTGTTGTAATCTTTCTTTTTCTCAGGATGGCGAAAATAGTAGCGGATCGCTTCAGGTCTTGCCCCTCCACGCTCGCCGTTAAGCACCTTGTGGAGCCCTTTCAAAAGGGGGTAGGAGAGCTCTTTAGGGAAAGCAAATGCGTGTACTGTTTTGGCATCAAATGGAAGTATAAATGGTGCTAGAGTCTTATTCATCGTTTCGGAAAATAGGGAGGGTTCCAGATTTAGTGGGTACAAATATTGGGCGAACCGTTTTGCATTCTCTTGCTTGGGGTTGTGCACACCCAAAAGGGCCTTGGTCACGTGCGGTTTTTTTACCTGCCCTTCGTTAACAAGCGCCCCCAAAAGGTTGGCCACTTGAAGTGGGGTGACCGTCAAAAGGTGCTGGCCGATTGCAAACGCATATAATCCGGTCTTATTGTAGCTCAAATCAAAGGGGAGTGTACCTCCAATTTCAAGGGGTAGATCAATGCCGGTTCTGCTCCCTAGCCCCATTAAACGGGAAGCGCTCAAAAGTTCTTCGTCGGCTCCTTCTGCAAGGAGAGAAAAATAGATATTTGATGATTGCTCAATTGCCCGTTCAAGATCGCATTTGCCAATTGCGTGGTCACTTCTTGGAAGCCTGCCGCCACGAAACACCCTCGTGATTGGCGTACCGTCTAACATAAATCCCAGAACATTTTTTGGATCTTGAGGATCCCCTCTAGGCCCCTCATCTCGGATGGTAAGAGGATTGGGATCAAACGGTTTGGTGAAATCCAACTCTTTTTCTAAATGGCGCTTAAGCCCTGCATAACCGGATACGATTTTGAATATCGAACCCAATGGAGCCGATTCTTGATATGCGTAAGATCGGCAATACCCAAAACCATGCTTTGGGTAAAACGACTCGGCAAGTCGGCGCTCTTTATCGTCCAACATTTTGCTGGAGCGGACCGAATGGATCAGATTTACGATCAAGTGGGCCGGGAAATCTTGAAGCCTTTTTTGGATAAGAGGAACAATCGGTGTTTTGGCAAGACTTTCACAAAATTTATATTTTGGATCTAAAGGGGTGCAGATGTTGGCCCCGAGGAGCGCTGAGGAGATCAACACCGATCGATGCTTTTCATAAAACGTCTCAAAAAATTCCTCTTCGAGCGGTTTTAGATAGTCGATATAGGGAAGTTTACCCCCATTTTTTCGAACTTGGGCAAGATACAATCCAAAATAGTTTTTCCGAAAAATGGGCATATACTCTTTTTTGAAAAGGGTTTTCCCCTTTTTTTTCACCTCTTGCTCCAGTTTTCGAATTTGTTGACATAAGGCGACAAAATGTTCTATCGGCTCATCTGTTAGGGCGATTTTTAGCTGATCGCTAAAGTTCTCCAGCGGGGCAAAGAGGTGGCAAAGATCATAGAGTAAAACCCGATCCCTAGAGTGGTGTATTTTAGACAGTAACGGGTCTAAAAATCTCTTCTCGTCTTGCAAATCCAAAGGGATTACAAACTGCAAATTTTTTGAGTCGGTGCCATAAATGCCGTCCAATAAAACCTGAACGGAGGATTGTTGAAAATGGTGTAGAAGATTTTGCACCGATTGCTGCAAAAACAACATTTTACCAACAGTATTGAGTTTCAAAAGTGATTTTTTTACCTGACTTTCTGAGAATAAAATCTGATCGATGAACATCTCATAAGTTAAATAAGTCGACTCAAAATAAGGCTCAAGATTTTTACCATCTAATCTCTCTTTGACAAGCGGCTTTTGCCCATCAAAGATCTCCAATATGTGATTGGAAGATTCGAGCCATTGCTCTGAATCCATCTGTGGATGCATTCTTGGGTAGGAGGCTAGTGCTAAAATTTCTGATGTTTTGGGGTCTAGGGCGACGATAGCACCCCCCTTGATGAAAGGGGCTGCAATCCGATTATGGTCTTTTCCAAGGAGGGCAAATTGTTGATCGCGCTCTTGTTCGTTTAAGATTAAAAGCTCTTCAGCCTTTTTTTGAAGATCGGCATCTACGGTCAACAGCAGCCGTTTGCCGGGCATCGGCTCAATCGACTCGGGGAGTTTGCGTAAAAAACGGCCCTTCACATCGACCTCAAACCGCTCTTTTCCGGGAAATCCTCTCAAATATCGATCATGCACCTCCTCAACACCACCCCGCCCGACAAATGAGTTGAGCCTGTAGTGCAATTTTTGGAGCTCCTTCAGCCGCTCTTCTGCATTTTCAAGAGAATAAAAACCGACAGGTAAAGGTACACTTTTTCCATTTCCCCTATCGTGAAAAAATGTTTTCAAAACATCCATTTCTTTTTGCACATGGGCCATCTGGGATGATTGAATGGGCCCAACACCTCCTAAAATGTTGAGTCCAACGGCCCCCATCGGATACTGGCGTTTACAACGCATCCTCACATCGAGACCAGGCCAATTTTTTTCTTCCATCTTTAACCTGTAGAAGAGGGCCTCACCCAGCTCTTGTTTGAGGGGGAAAAAAGTATTTGGGAAAAGTGCCGATTTAGAAAAAATGAGATCTTCGATTTGCTGCCGATCCATCTCTAAAGCAGCGGATAAAAATGTAGAGAGAGTTTCGATGTACTCTTTTCTGGGGAAGGTCTTTTGGCCGTTTTTTAAACGTTTTTGCGGAATGAGTGCGATTTTATCAAAGACAATACCCACATCGTAAGCGATCTGGTTGGTGACAAGAGGTCTATTGTAGCGGTCGCGAATCGTACCGCGGTCAGGCTCCACATGGACAGAAATTTCACGGGGCCCTTTTGATTGTTCCAGGTAAGCATCATGCAAAAAGAGGGCAAGATAGGCGATCCTTGCAAACGAGGCTAAAAAAAATAGACCGAAAACAAACAATGCAGGAAGCGTATAGCTGGTTTGAGAGGCGCGCATCCTCTTAGTTTCCTAAAAAAAAGTTTTTTTGAGAACAACCCTTTTTTTCGAATAAATTTTTTTAAAACAAGCTTATTCAATTTTTTAAAAAATAATTTATTCGTTGAAATTTTTTGAACGCGAAAAACAGCAAAAGTGGTTAGGTTTTTTTCACTTTTCAAAAAATAGGCTGATCTGGAATACTTTAGGTACCTTTTAAGCGCTCATAGTTTAAAGGTAGAACTACAGCCTTCCAAGCTGTTAGTGTCGGTTCGATTCCGACTGGGCGCTTTTTTCTTTTTTTGATTCTAAAAACCTGCTCTTTTCTCTTTGAAAAAACCAAAAATTCTGCTATCTTTGTCGCTAGCCGGCCGGTCCACCGTTTTTACAAGCGATAAAATTCTCCTGTAGTAAAGACATTTTTTCGTGTGACTTTGGCATAAACGAACCGTATCGCCCAGGAAGGCGCCTGGAGAGGGGAATGCTAAGGAGTTATTTTGAGCCATAAAGAGCCAACAATTCAGGAGCTCATCGAGGCAGGTGCACACTTTGGTCACCAAACGCGTCGTTGGAATCCAAAAATGAAACGTTTCATCTTCTCTGAAGAGAACGGAATCCACATCATCGACCTTTCAAAGACTGTTCACCAGCTTAAAAAGGCGATCGAAGCGGCGATGTCCATCGTTTCAAAACACAAAAGTGTCCTTTTCGTTGGGACAAAAAAGCAAGCTAAAGACGTCGTTAAAGAATGCGCTGAGTCTTGCCAAGAATTCTATGTTTCCGAGCGCTGGCTTGGTGGAATGTTGACAAACTTGACAACGATCCGCAAGTCGGTAAAAAAACTCGAGACCCTCGAGAAAAAGCTCGCATCTGAAAACAACGAATTCACCAAAAAAGAGAGACTTCTTCTTGGTAAAGACCAGATCAAGTTGAGCCGTAACCTTTCCGGTATCCGCGGAATGAGAAGATCTCCTGGCTTGATGATCGTTGTAGATCCAAGCAAAGAAGATATCGCCGTTTTAGAAGCGAAAAAATTGAACATCCCGGTTATGGCGATTGTAGATACAAACTGCGATCCTTCTTTAATCGACTACGTGATCCCTGCGAATGATGACGCGCAAAAAAGCGTTAAAGTGATTTTGGATACTCTTGCTAAGGCAATCAAAGTTGCCAAAGAAGAAGCTGCCCCTTCAAGAGCCGAAGAAGCTCCCGAAAGATCTGAAAAAGAGCATGAGCCAAAAAAATCTGATAGACCACGTCGTCCACGCAAAGAGCCCGTATCTGAGGTAGCAAAATGAGCGTAGTTTCTGCAAAAGATGTAGTGCGCTTGCGTGAAGTGAGCGGTGTTGGGATGCAAGATTGCAAAAAAGCGCTGGATGAAGCTGGCGGAGATTTTGATCTTGCTCTAGAGCAGCTCCGTAAGAGGGGATTGGCCCAAGCAGCTAAGAAAGCTTCCCGTGAGGCTAAAGAAGGGGTAATTCGCGTAGGCGAAGATTCCCATCGAATCGTAGCTGTAGAGGTCAACTGTGAGACCGATTTTGTTGTCAGAAATGATGACTATCGTGATTTCGCTGTAGCTGTTACAGAACAAGCTTTGCATAACCACCCAAGCTCTATTGAAGCTTTAAGAGAGCTTTCTGAAGATAGAAGAGCTGCTTTAGTCGGTAAAATCGGTGAGAACATCGTTGTTACTCGATACAGCTTGATCGAAAAGAAAGAGGGTCACTCTTATGGTGTTTATGTACACGGCGATGGAAAAATCGTTTGTATCATCGACATTAAAGGGCTGCACATGGGGGATGTTGCTAAAGAAATTGCAATGCACACTGCAGCAGCGCACCCGCAATTTTTAGCTCCGCAAGATGTCCCAGCGGACATTGTGAGCAAGGAAGAGGAGATTGCACGTGCCCAAATACACGGAAAGCCTGAAAACGTCGTACAAAAGATTCTTGAGGGCAAAAGAAATACCTACTTTGCTGAAGTTTGTTTGACTAAACAAAAATTCATCAAAGATGAGTCCTTGACAATTGAAGAGTATGTACGTAAAAAAGGTAAGGAACTTGGAGCCGGAGATTTAGCGTTCATCCACTCCTTCGTCCGTATACAAGTAGGGGTTTAATCGCATGCAAAAAAGGCGCTTTGTCCTAAAGATCTCCGGGGAAAGTCTTTCCCCGTTGATCTCAGAGGGAAAAGCTGCCTCTTTAGCAGATACTCTCATGGAGCTTTCAAAGCACGCTGAGCTGGCTATTGTCCTTGGTGCAGGAAATCTGTATCGGGGAAGGGAGGCCGGCTCTTCCATTTTAAGGGGTACTGCTGATGAGGTGGGGATGTTGGCAACCATCATGAATGCAAAAGTTGTTAGCAGTTATTTGAGGGGAATGGGGCGAGTCTATACTGCAAAACCAATTTCTATGGATTATGCATACCATAGAAATGAGGTCGACTCCTGGCTGAAAGGGGGTGGAATCGCCTTTTTAGCCTATGGAACAGGACTGCCATATTTTTCGACCGACTCGGCGGCGGCATTTTATGCGATAGATTTGAAAGCGGATCAAGTTCTCAAAGCAACGAATGTGGATGGTGTTTATGACAAGGACCCGAAAAAACACTCCGATGCAAACCGATTTTTACAACTCACCTACCATGAAGCTATGGAAAAAGATCTAAAAGTGATGGATCAGACCGCTTTTGCACTATTGAAAGAGCATCCGATCCCAATTAGGATTTTTTCGTATGATGTTTTGGATCAAATTCTCAAAGATGAAACTTTAGGTACACACATTTATGGATCTAAAAAAGAAAAATAGCGATACCATTGAGCACTTCAAAATAGAGCTCAAAAAATTACGCTCAGGCCGCGTGACAGCGCAATCTCTAGACCACGTTAAAGTTGATGTAATGGGTTCTATGAAACCTTTGAAGGCCTGCGGGCAAATCTCCTGTCAAGATCGTCAAGTTTTGATTGTTCTTTATGACGCTACGATGACGCATGCGATCGCAAAATCGATCGAAGAGGCCTCTAGCCATGCTCAAGTGATCATCGAGAAGGGCCAAGTGCGTGTGAATTTTTCACCTCCATCAAAGGAGACACGT
>CAXNCP010000044.1:0-6426 GCA_964200935.1 Chlamydiia bacterium
TGTTATATTCCGATCCATGTTGCAGCAGTCAAACCAACATTTTTTTCCACAAGCGTTCTTGGCCCCTTTTTATGTGGAATCTTTGTTCCCTTGGGATCTTTTGGACAGTATGCGAACAACACTCCAACACCTCAAAGGATCAATTCAAGGTCAAGTTTCCCCACATGCATATCTAGAAAACCCCCACCAGATCATTATTGAGAAAGAGGTCACGATCGAGGCCGGTGCCTATGTGAGGGGACCATGTTTTATTGGAAGAGGGTCTGTAATTCGTCATGGAGCCTATTTGAGGGGTGATGTTTGGATTGAGGAAAATAGTGTGGTTGGACATGCATCAGAGCTTAAAAATGTTTTGGTTGGCTCCCACTCTGTTTTGGCCCACTTTGTCTATGCAGCCGACTCGGTGATTGGCTCTCATGTCAATTTGGCGTCCCATGTGACCCTAGCCAATCTTCGCTTGGATGGAAAAAATGTTTTGCCCATGCAAAAGGGGAAATTCGGATCTGTCATTGGAGATCATGCAAAAATAGGTTGTCATGTGGTTCTGAATCCAGGAACCCAAATTCTTCCGGATACAAAAATCTATTTGAAGCAACAGCTTCAAACTCTATAATTTTGGTTTTTTAACCTAAAAAAGTAATGGATACGACTGATGAAAGAAGCGTTTGAAAGAGCCCTTTTTCTTGAGATTTCTAACTGGGAGAACTCAAAACTTAGAGAAGCGGCACAATATGCCTTAGAGGGGGAAGCAAAAAGGATTCGCCCTATCGTCGCCTTGATGATTGCCAAAGAGCTCGATGCGGATTATGAAAATTATCATCCGATGATCGCTTTAGAGCTTGCTCACACAAGTTCTTTGATCCTTGATGATCTGCCTTGCATGGATGATGCGACAATTCGACGCAATAAAAAAGCGCTTCACCTTCATTACAATGAGCAAGAAGCCGTTTTGGTGGCTGTTGGATTGATTTCTGAGAGTTTTATGCAACTGCGGTTAGGTGCAATCAAGTTAAACGATTGTGGGGCCAAAAACAGCCGTTTTGAAATTTTGAGCCAAGCCTTGAAATACACCGCCTCGGCCGGAGGACTTTCGGGTGCACCTTTGGGGCAATTTATGGACCTGACAATTTCATCCACAAATTCGTACCCGCTAGAGGTGCTGATGCAAAAAAAAACGGGTGTTTTCTTTGAATCGGCATTTGTTTTGGGATGGCTTTTTGGAAACGGGGCGCTTGAAAGATTGCCCCAGGTGGTGGAGGCGGCAAATCTTTTTGGGATCTTGTTTCAGGTGATGGATGATTTTATCGATCTTCAAGAGGATGCCCTGGAGCGCCCATTTGCCAATTTCGTCCTCAAAGAAGGTGTTACCCATTCTCTTGACTACCTGGAAAAACAAAAAGAGCGCCTTTCAGCGCTCCTTGAAGAATTGGATCTTATCAAACTTCGGCAAGCTCTTTTGGAGCCTTTGGAGCATCTTCTTTCGATCAACCGATCAGCTCCGCATGTTTAAGCTTAGCATTCACCAACCTTAATACCCAGAAAAAGCAAAAAGAGCGCCTTTTTGGCGCTACTTAAAGCAAAAGGGGTGCCTTTTGGACGCAGCTCAAGGCAAACGCAGGCATTTATGGTGCTCATCAAAGAAAAACGCGCCTTTTTGGCGCTAATCAAAGAAAAAGGAGCGCCTTTTTGGCGCTCCTTGAAGAATTCAATCTTGGTTAAACTTCAGCAAGCTCTTTTGGGGCTTCTAGAGCATCTTCTTTCGATGCACCGATCGACTCCACATTGTTGAGTTTAGCAGGACCATTTTGCATGATCATTTTTTCTAACTCAGTGGTGAGTTCTTCATTTTTCTTGAGCTCTAGACGCATCATTTCACGACCTTGGAAACGGTGCCCTTTGAAGCTGAGCCAGGTCCCTTTTTTCTCCACAAGTCCCATGTCCACCCCGATATCGATCGCAGAGCCGTGGCGTGAAATCCCTTCATTGAAAAGGATATCAAATTCGGCAGAGCGGAACGGGGGCGCTAGTTTATTTTTCACAACTTTTGCCTTCACCCGGTTTCCAGTTTCTACGTTATCACTGCCCTTAATGGTATTGACTTTACGGATATCGATACGGATTGAAGAGTAGAATTTGAGCGCGCGGCCACCTGTTGTTGTTTCAGGATTGCCGAACATGATTCCCACTTTTTCTCTCAGCTGGTTGATAAAAATCGCACAGGTGTTGCTTTTGGCAAGAGTGGATGTAAGCTTTCTCAAAGCTTGCGACATCAGACGCGCTTGTAAACCCACATGGGTGTCCCCAATTTCGCCTTCTAGTTCATTTTTTGGAACCAATGCCGCAACCGAATCGATCACGATCACATCAACGGCATTCGATCTTGCCAATATTTCTGCAATGTTGAGTGCCTCTTCTCCAGAGTCTGGTTGGGAGATCAGAAGATCATCAAGCTGTACACCGATTTTTGCCGCATAGGAGGGATCGAGTGCGTGTTCGGCATCTATGTAGGCTGCTGTACCACCCTTTTTTTGGCAGTTAGCTACGATGTGGGTAGCGAGTGTCGATTTACCAGAGGATTCCGGCCCGTAAATCTCAACAATCCTTCCTCGGGGAACGCCACCAATACCAAGGGCGATGTCAAGAGCAACCGAACCGGTAGGGATCGTTTGAATTTGACGTTGTGCCGAGTGTTTGCCAAGGGACATAATCGCCCCTTCACCAAACTGTTTTTCGATGTGCTGTCTTGCTAACTCAAGCGCTTTTTTACGCCCTTCGTTCTGCGGTATAGACATAAATGACTCCCTATTGAATAAAGGGGAATTATACGCGATTTAGTGTAGGAAGGCAAGTCATGCAGGACGTTTTTATTGGGATGGACATCGGTGGCACGCACGTAAGGGTTTTAAAAAATCAGAATCAAACCCTGTTAAAAACGGCCGACTTTACCACCTTCATCGATTTGATGGATGTTTTGATTCAACCGGGAATACCCACAAAAATTGTTTGTGCTCTTGCAGGACCAATCGATCACCAGGGGGGTGTGACACCGCCGAATATCAAACGTTGGGGGCGAGTGGATCCAGCCATGATCGAAAAAAAATATCCCCAGGTGAGCATCCGCTTCATCAATGATCTGGTTGCTCACGCACATGGGCTGGATACCATTAAACCAAAGGATCTTCATTTACTGAAGAAAGGGACAATGCCAGATGGAAAAAAAGTTCTTCTGATCGCCCCCGGTACGGGACTGGGTGTTGCATTCAAAGACCATGGTCATGTCTATCCTTCAGAGGCGGGACACATCGACTGTCCGGCTTATGGAGAAAAAAGTGGTTTGATCCATGATGCACTTCAAAAAAAATACGGCCATGTCTCTTACGAGAGGATTGTGTCGGGCAGCGGCCTTACTGAGGTGAATCAGATCCTCCATAGTCAAGGTGTTCCCCCTATTTTTACCCAAAATCTAGCACGATTCATCGCAAACATGACAGTCGCCTTTTTACCAGAAACGATTTACCTCGGCGGAGGGATATTGCCGCACCATTTAGAAGAGATTGATCACGAGCTTTTTTTAAAAGCCCTTTTAGACCAGGGTCGCTTCAAAGATCTGGTCAACCGGCCCAATATTTATATCATTTTGGATGAATTTACCGCACTAAAAGGGGCGTATCAGCTAGTGCACCCCTAGATTGTTCTAAAACAACAATAGAAAAATTTCCCCTTTTTTTTTCACTAAAATAGGGGTGGCTTTTGACTCATACAAAAAAAACCGTTTAGAAAAAATAGGAAAATTCGTATACCTGATTAACACAATAAGTTTTTCACTCTTATAGATTTAGATGGGTATAAAGATGAATGGAAAAAAGCTAGGACTCCTATTTGGATTAGTAGGGGTGTTTACGGGAATATACGCAGGGGATGATAGCTCTTGCAAAAAAGACTGTAACGAAAAAAAGATGCAAGACTGCTCTCCTTTATGTTTTGCAGGACCGCAGCTCGAGGATGATTACTCTTTTGAGGTGATGGCGGCTGCTATCTATGGGGTTGCAAGCGTTCAAGGTTCTGAAATCGCGCTTAACAGTTCCAGCAGAATAGACTTTAGTTTGCCACAAAATGCCCAAGGGGTAGAGCCAACAGAGCAGCTCTCCTGGGGTTTTAAGGTAGGCGCCGGATTTAAGTTTAACCATGACGACTGGAAAATTGTAGGTCGCTACAACTGGTTTAAGGCAAATTACGATGGATCCTACAGCCAAAATTATGGCGGGGGATTTTTCCCGACTATGTACGCAAATACTGCTGCAGACTATCCGGGATCTACCCCGTTTGGTAACATTGCAAGCTTCCAGAACTTGGATTACGATACCAATACAAATATCCAATATCTGAATGTCTACTTGATCCGTCCAACTCTTTACACTGCTCTATTAGAGATTTCCCCCTATTTTGGTGTGGACTATATCAATACGACGCGTAAACTGACGATCATGTTCAGCAACGATAACCCCCAGGCAGGTACAACAGTCCAATACTATACTAATGGTGGATACTTCAGAACTTACGATAAAAACCAGTTCTGGGGTGTAGGGCCAATGGCGGGTGTATACTCTAACTGGTACTTGGGATACGACTTTGGTATCTTTGCAGATGCCTATTTCGGTGTAACTTATGGAAATGCCCGCTCGTATTCGCAAACTGTTGGATATAGACCAAGCGGACCTTCGACGGCAACTCCGATCAGCAGTGTAGCCTCTATCATTAACTCCTTGTACCAATATGCTCCGCATATGGATCTTCAGTTGGGATTGAGCTGGAGCCACACCTTTGAGGAGTCTTGCGCTGCTGCAAGTTTCAAGGTAGCTTACGAGTCGGCCTACTATTTCCAAACCTACAAGGCGATCATCAACAGCGTCAACTATGGTGTGATCAATGGTGCCGGAATCGGTCTACAAAACTTGGTTCTTCAAGGACAACTCGATTTCTAAAGGATCGATACCAAAATATTTGGTCTACAAACCCCGTGAAAATCGGGGTTTTTTTTTGCCCTTGCAGGATATCTAAACACAAAAAAATAAATGACTTTAGTATAAAAAAGGTTTTTAAAAAAGAGTTTAAAAAAAAGAATTTTTCCTTTAAAAAAGAAAAAACTAACAAAGTACTTTATTGTACATCAACTCTATTCGAGGTAAAGGATGAACATACGTTATTTGAAACATCTGCCTGTACTGATGGCTTCATTGGGGCTTTATGCTGTGGCTCCAGATAGAAAAACAGCTATTGAGGATTACAATCCAGCAGACTGTGCTGAACTTTGCTGGAGATCTAATGGACTTGAGTGTGATGAGCAATGGGATTTCAATGCCGGTGCTATCTATTTCCAGACCAAAGCTCAAGGGGTGGATCTTGCTGTAATCACACAAGATCGTAACAACAACACCTTTCCGGTAAACGGGATAGGTATACAACCAGATGAATCTTTATGGTGGGGATTCAAAGTGGGTGGGGGCTATAAGCTGTTCCGCCAAGACTGGAGGATCACAGTTGATTATACATTCTTTAACTCTGTAACAAATACACCGCTTGTTACAGCCTTCGGAACAGCGTTCATCCCTTCCGTTTATAACAACCAGTTCATCGGGGATGGTGCACCGCAAAACTTTAGCTTGTTCAATAACTTGGATATCGGTGTAAGAAACACGATTAACAATGTGCAAATTTGTGCGTCTCGTCCAACTTATATCGACAAGAATGTGGAAATTTCCCCTTACTACGGGTTGGATATCTCCTTTTTGACACGTCGTAGTTTGACAAGATTTACCAACGATATCAACCCTAACGCTGCAAACGCCAGTGTTCAAAGATATCAATCAACTGCTGGGGGATTTTACCAAACGTACCAAAAATGGAGCTGGTGGGGTGTGGGGCCATGTGTTGGTTTGCATACCAACTGGTTCATGAACTATGATATAAGTCTTTACGGAGATATTTATGGCTCGATCAATTATGGATCAAGTCGCTGCAGAGTTTCCTGCTTCTCAAGACCTGCAAACCTCGCTCCTACTAACTTTCCAACTTTCGGTTTCGTCTATCCTCAAGAAGCGATTATTGATAACACAATTTATCAATTTGCTCCAGAGTTCTGTTATCAACTAGGGTTAAACTGGTCAAAAATGACAGAAGATAAATCGTTACTGCTTCAATTCAATATTGGATATGAGGCAACCTACTTCTTCAATATCATGAAGACAATTACACCGGAATTGGCTTACAGAATTGAGGACGGTGCCGGGATTGGACTTCAAGGGTTGGTGCTACAAGCGTTCGTCGATTATTGATCGCTAAAAGTCTATAGACATGAGGAGGGTGAAGTAAAGTTCGCCCTCTTTTTTAGATTGAAAATAAAAAAAATTATTAATTTTTTTAAAAAAA
>CAXNCP010000045.1:0-6392 GCA_964200935.1 Chlamydiia bacterium
TTAGGTCGATCTCGTAGTTCAAGCTACCATTTTCAATCAGATCGGCCTCAAGAGTGAATCTCCTAGAATCAAGCGTCACCTCCCCTTCCACAAACTGATCTAAGGGATGAATCCAGCCTGCAAAATCTTTGAGTGGGCCTCGGGCAGAATCGACATGCAGATAGAGCCTTTTCCCCCCCGTGCTGATGGGCCGTACCCATAATCTTCCCTTAAGATCGGTATTGAAATGATTTGTTTCAATCTCATCGAGGTATACATCCTCATTAAAAATGCTGATTCTTGAGGAAAGATTGTGAAATACAAGGGGCTCTTTTTCATAAAGGGTTACTTTGAGCTCACCCTCTTGGCAGTCTAAAACACCCTGGATATTTTGATCCTCCAGGATCACAAAATCGGCCTCAAGCCCTTTTTTTGTGAGACAAAATTCAATATTTTGATCTAAAAATGTGAGGTCTTGTGAGGATAGGTGTACTTTAGTTTGGTTGCTCTCTATTCGACCGTTTAGGTCCGCCTCACCCTTCAATAGCCACCCATCGCGAAATGGGGTCAAAACGCTATTGAGCAACTGATCAGACACCTTAAATCCGTAAAAAATCGTCTTTTCCTGGTCCCAGCTGATCTGAATCTGCCCATTTGATGCATGATCAAAAATAGTTGCGGTCAAAGTGCCATTTTCAGCGTATCTACCTGTTGCACTCAGGTGTACATTTGGCATGGAGTGAAAACTCACATCGAATTCCCCAAAGATGTCCTCCACAGAGATCGAGCTCAAGTGGCCATTTTCCCAAATACCCTTCATCTCAAAATGGGCCTGCATTGATTCGACCTGAAACATCTCCAATTCGGGTACATTTGGTTTAAAAAGCTGCTTTAAGGCATTGAGCTCACTTTCTACAACATGGTCAAATAAACCCTTAAGGATCACTTGGCCTGGTTTAGGATTTTCCAACGAGATATGAAAATAACGTTTTAAATTCTGCCCCTGGTCGAGCATTAAGCTAGCATCGGCTTCAAAAATTTTCTCATTCCCTTTACAACCCTCTAAAAAGAGCGGATAGGTATCCAATCCCTGCCTCAAAAGGCCATCAAGATTGAAAAAAATGCCCTGGTCCATTGTCCAATGAATGATTCCATTGAGATTTTCTACACCGAAATCATAACCGTCTTTGGGCTCATTCACCCTCACTGAGCCATTTTCCACCTCAATTTTTTGGTCGGAACGGATTTTGATCTTTTCCACCGAAATTTTTGAGCCCGAATCGAGATCTCCCCCCTGAATGTTCTCAATGAAGAGCTCCCCCTCATTGAGCACCATTTGATTAGGATCTAGTTTTAAATTTCCATTCAAAACACCCTGGCTAATCCAGTCAAAACTTGGATGATCATAAAATTCTTTGACCCAACTTTTCAGCTCCACGATCTCCAAGTCATCGATCAAAAATTCGACCGTTTGATCCTGAAAGATTTTGACACCCAACTTTTGTTCAATGTGGAGTTCTAGTGGAGATTCAGGGGGATAATTCAAAGAAAACTGGACCGTTTTATCCCCTTTAAAGAACCCATTTTTGATCGAAAATCCGATTTTTTGAAAAACTCGCTCGGAAGAAAGGTAATCTACCACACCTTTTCGAATGTAAGCTCTATCGACATCAACAAATAGATATTCTTGGCTATACCTTAGGTATATATTTTCGCATGAAAAAACGGTTCCCAGAGAAAAAGAACCGATCCGAACACCCCCCTTTTCTATCTTAAGATCAAGAAGGTGTGTCAAAAATCCCAACCCTAAAAAAAGGGTGAATAAAAAGAGGTATAAGATCCGTTTGAGTATATTTATGAACATCTAAAGAATTGCCGTCTTAAGACAAATGGCTACCTCTAAGGGAGATTTCTCATCAAAAACTACAGAAACAACCTCTCCCTCGATCGGTGATTCTAATTCAAATATGGCCTTGGTTGACTCTATAGCTAAAAGGACGTCCCTTAAGAAAATTTTTTTTCCAATAGGGGGCAATTCGATGTATTGCGCTGTTTTGAATTCTTTTTTTGCATGATCACTCAAGCTTAAAAGAATATGACCATCCCCTTTTTCTACCATTTCAAAATGAGAAACATCTTGAGTTTTCATATCCCCACCAAAATACCGACGCCAAGCAGACCGGGATGCACATCAAAATGCATCGATTGGCTATTATGGGGAAATTCCTGAACATCCCCTTTAAATCGATGCACACGATAGCCAACCCCGATCGACTTGGTGTTTTCATCAAACCCTTTAAAACTATTC
Organism: Chlamydiia bacterium; assembly: GCA_964200935.1. Classification (GTDB taxonomy): domain Bacteria; phylum Chlamydiota; class Chlamydiia; order Chlamydiales; family RGXB01; genus RGXB01. Next base: position 2,288 of record CAXNCP010000045.1, read on the forward strand.
TTCGCAATAGTAATAGAGAGCTTATAGGATTTTTTTGTTTGCGATACGGTAAATTTTAACTCCTCATCTGCAATGAGGCTTCTTGTATCTACACCACGAAACCGGGTGATCTCCTTGGCGTAAATACCCTCGTAGGGCATAGGCAGAAACACAAAATGGTGGACAAAACGGGTTGTAATGCTCTGATCTTTGCTAGGATTAGTGTCGATGATCAATTCGATGGCATCCCCTTTTTTAAATTCGGGATAAAGCGTTTTTTCCAAGGGGTTATTCACATCAAAAATGGCAAAAAACTCTTTCTCAGAAACACCCATATAGACGTCTGCAAATTCTTCTTGCAGTGTGAACCTCTCCACTGAGGGGAGCAAGGAGTAGCGGTGCCCCTCTACCTCCTTGAGGCTTTTGCAATGGGGGATCTGCCACTGGATTTGCAACAGATCGCTTCCCAATATTGAGGGGAGATCTTCAATGGTATAGTCCATCAAACGTCTTCTTGCTTTTCAGCTAAAATAGATTCAGCCGAGACAGTCGACATTTTTTTGAAGAAAAGATCCAACGCCTCTTTTTTAGCAGAATTTCCGACAATCTCTTGCAGTTCGACCAATGAAATGGCGTTATCATTGGCATCCATCCATCCGATCAAGGAGATGTAAGCCTGCTGCCCCTTATCAAAAAGCTGCGGTCCGACTAGCATCTTCAACCCTGCCTGATCCAAAGTCTTTCTTAAATCTCGGCTAACTTCAGATCTTTGAATTTTTATTGTGTCGATCACCGGCACAAATTGGCGAGAAAAATCGTTGCAATTGTTCAGGTAAACACCCAGCTTAAGGTTTAGATCATCCATCGTTTTGGCATCGAATTTGGAAACAAACGTCTCCAGATGGCTCTTAAAGCGGTTATCTAGATAGAACTGATGGGACGCTTGTAAAGAGGGCCCTTTATAGCCACCGCTCAATTCAATTGCTTGAAGCAAATCTTTAAAAACGATTTTTTCGAGGTTAGACTTCACCACATCATAGGGAAGCCAGTTCCCGTCCTTTTCAAACTGGTCTCGGTAAAGGATACGCACTTGGGGATAACGGGCTTTCAAGTAGCGATCCAAAAGAACATCCAACTGCCCTTTTTTGGAGGCGTCCTCATAGCTTAAAACAATTTTGGATTCCCCTTTTTCCAAAATGGTCACCTGATAGAAGTGCTCATTGTCGAAACTGAAGATCTCTTGCTCCTCAAGCTGACTCAAACGCTCCAATACCTCTTTCGCATCTGAAGCACCGATAAAAGCATCCGTTTTTCCACTAAGTAGAAACTCTACTGTTTTTCGCTCTTCCGCAGCTCGGTCAAACGCTTGTCGCAACATCTCTTTGTCTTCAAGGGCCATACGGCGGCGGCTGAAGAGATCTACATCTGCTCTCAACGAGTGCTCTAGTTTATCCAGTACATTTCTACGCGTCTCATCATCGATCGCACCAAGATCTTGGACCTGACGAAATTCATCTGCAATCGCATAAAAATTTTCATCTTCCAATTGCCACTTGAGCATCTTTTTTAAGGGTACCGATAAAGAAACCTCACTCAATGTGAGCTTTTTTACATTGATTTGATAAGCAGTTTTTAGCAATTCCGGAGCATTTTTTTCGACCTCTTCAATCGAAAGGGGGTCTTTCTGCAATCCAAGATTTCTTCTGTCTTGCATCGCCTCTGTGGTCGACTCTAAATAGCACTGAAATTTGAATAGATCTTCCAGAGAGTTCAGATGTAGGGAATCTTTCATCTTGAAAACCTCTATCTCGGCTTTTTGTGTCGCAAAACCCGAAATTTTTTGCGCCATCAGCGGATCTAAAAGATGTTGCGTTTTTTCAATCTCCAAAAAGCGTCTAAATAAGGCGATATTTCTATAAGCCTCTAAAAATCGCTCTTCTGAAAGGCCAAAACCAGACGCGATCTGTTTGATCGAAATTTTATGAAATGGGAGAGAGGAGTCCTTTTGTTGCTTCAAGGCCTTGATCACCTTAGCAACAATCTCGGCCTTCACCTCTTCAGTCGACATGTCGATTCCGATGTTTTGGGCATATTTCGCCCCGTTCATCAAAGAAAAGGCGACAAGATCCATAAATTTTTTGGAAAAAAGATCGCTCAATCGATGAATTTGGATCAAAGATACATTGTGAGGTGCCTCGACACGAATCCCTTTGGCAGCTGCCATGTAGGAGTAAAACTGGCGAATGATTGAAGGAGAAATAGTATCTTTGAGACGCACATATTCCATTGCCAAATCAAAGTACTCTTTTGCCGATATGTCCTCTTTTTTCATTTTCTCGACCGACTCAACCGCTTTAGGCAATAGGCGTTTGTAGATGGACTCGATGTTTAGATCTGTAACATAAGGATCTTGGTACGATTTGGTCCGGCTGATTTTTCGATGGCATTCCTCAAGATTTTTTTCAATCAACGGCCCATACAAATCATAGACCGATTCAAAAATGTGATCTTGTAAAAGGAACTGTAAAACGATCCCTCTTAAAAGCGGGTGAATCTCGCCATCGGCCTGGTCGCTGTCCACAAGAGCGAGAACCGATTTCAGCTCTAAATCTTTGAAGGCAGTTCCGTCAAAGAGCGTTCCAATCTCCTTAGATGTCTCTTGAACCGCTACTGTGTTATCCCCTATGCGCATAAATGTTGTCAGTAAGAAGGAGAGAAATAAAAGGATACCAACAGTGGCATAAAGGCTTTTTTGATAATGACGGAAAATAAATAGCATGATTCGACGCCTCTAAAAGATCTTTAGCATGCCATCTTACAAATTTTCCACTTCTTAGACAAGTCTTACGCTACGAATTAGGTGCTGTTTTTTCTTTTCGTGGCCAAAGGTCTTTCTTTTGACCTTGACAGCCAACGATTATTGTTTTTATGTTCTGATTATGATAACGGCCTTGCTACTCAAAACAGTACTCGTGGGTTTGATCGATTCGATCAATCAATCGACAATTGCAATCACTCTTTACCTATTAAGCTCTTCACACCCTATCCGTAGGACACTTTTCTTTTTTTTGGGGATCATTTTCGCCTATTCTTTATCGGGACTACTTGTTTACCTGGGACTTGGTGGATTTTTCTTTGAAGTTATTACCTTCAATCACAAATTTCAAGCCATTTTAGGGCTAGTTTTTGGATCTGTCATTTTTTCTATCCCATTTTTCAACCAAGCTAACAAGCAGCGACCACGCAAATATCCGGATCTTTCCCACCCCTTCATATCTCTATTCCTAGGTGCCCTTTTAATTTTAGGGCAAATACCTATCACAATCCCCTTTTTATACCTGATGCAGCAATTAGCCCATTCGGTCCCTTTGCATGACTTGTGGTTTTTTTTGCTTCTTTTCAATCTTTTGGTAACGTTACCACTCTGGATTATGCTGATTGGCTACACCCTATTTCATGAAAAGGCGCGCCCTTTTTTGCATTGGGTTGAAAACTTCGTCAATCAAAATTCGACCAAGCTGCTGAATTCCGGCCTCTATATTTTTGGATTTCTCATCCTTTTAGATGCTATTTCCTATCTATCGGGTCACCCCATTTTCTCCTACAGATCGGGCCAGTGAAAATTCCATTTCTGGCTAACACCTTTTTTTTCATTTAATATTCTTTTTTAATGGATCTTGTTCTATTCTTAAAAAAGTCTTAAAGAGGTTTTTTGCCCATGAGAATCACAATTTTTTCTTCATCACCCCTATCCTCTTTTTGCTCCATGGTCAAAAAATGTCCGGGTAAAGTTTACAATTTTGCAATCGCCCTTTTAAAAGCTATTTGGTGCGTGGTAGCTTTTTTACCAAAACAGTGTTTTTCCATTTTGACATACCCTTTCAGAAAAAAACAGATACAGTATCCTTATAATAAAACCTCCCAAGTAGCACAAAACACTCCAAAACCGCCATTACACACCACCCCCTTATCTATTGAGTCCGCTAAAGCCGGAGTCGGCGCTGCCTCGATACAAAACATTCCAAAACCGCCATTACACACCACCCCCTTATCTATTGAGTCCGCTAAAGCCGGAGTCGGCAGTGCCTCGATGCGAAACATTGCAAAACCGCTAATAGAGACCGTC
>CAXNCP010000046.1:0-6304 GCA_964200935.1 Chlamydiia bacterium
CGATAGGGCGTGCTGCCTCGTGGTGGCTAGAAGAATCTTTGAAGGCTTTTCAACAAAGTATTAAAGACAAAGGTGGCCATCTGATGATTTTTCATGGGGACACCGAAGATGTCTTCAAAAAATTGATCAAACAGCATGAGGTAGAAGAGCTGTACTACGGCGCCAACTATGAGCCTGAAGAGAGAAAAATTGAGAAAAAGATCGAATCGCTCTGTAAAAGTTTTGGTGTAACGGTCCACCAATTTCACCACAATCTTCTGTACAATCCTGAAACCGTACTGACAAAAGAAGGTCGACCATTTCAAGTTTATACCCCTTTTTGGAACCGAACACAACTATTTCAACCGCCTGAAGAGCCTCTGCCTGCCCCCCACTCTCTTGAAAACTGTGTTAAAAGTGGTGGTGAACCAATCAGTAAACTGCAACTGAAACAAACGTGGGATCTTCACCAAATTCCGCTTGTTTGGGAACCGGGTGAGCAAGGGGCAAAAAAACGTTTGAAAACGTTTGTATCTAAAGGGCGTGTACATGATTATGCGCATGACCGCGATTTCCCAGCCCTTGAAGGGACCTCAAAGCTCTCTCCCCATCTCCATTTAGGTGAAATCAGTCCACGAGCTGCTTGGCATGCTTGCCATAGTTCTCTCATCTACCGCAAGGAGCTCGTCTGGCGCGAGTTTGCTAAACACCTTTTATACCACTTCCCCCACACAACCGATAAACCTTTAAAACCGGAATTTGAGGCGTTTCCCTGGAAAAAAAATCAAAAACATCTCCAAGCGTGGCAAAAAGGGGAAACCGGTTACCCGATCGTAGATGCGGGGATGCGCGAGTTGTGGCATACAGGATGGATGCACAATCGGGTGCGCATGATCGTTGGCTCATTCCTCATCAAAGATCTACACATTCATTGGCTTGAGGGGGCGCGCTGGTTTTGGGACTGCCTCGTCGACGCGGACCTGGCCTCCAACACCTTGGGATGGCAATGGGTCGGAGGTTGTGGAGCCGATGCTGCACCCTTTTTTAGGGTTTTCCACCCAACGCTTCAAGAGGCAAAATTTGATCCCACGCATGCCTACATCAAAAAATGGATCAATGAGCCGCTTCCTCCGATTGTAAACCACGACGAGGCCAGAAAAGAGGCCCTAGATGCCTACCACTCCATAGTAGCTCACCGCAAAAAAAAAGCTGATTGAAATGGACTCCTATAGATCAAATGAATAGGAAAACAAAGCGATTAAAGTTTTGTTTTCCCTTTCATTCAATGGTGCCTGTTCACAAAAAAATAGCCTTGTTTTTTAGCAGTAAAAAAATCAGGACCTTGAAGGAGAATTTTTGTACTCGGTAAATCGGGAAAGAAAACTTGTTTAAGGGCTGTGATCACATACTCTTCAGGTAGGTGAGAAAAAAAAGGGGTCCCCCTATAAACCATCTCTCTGTAGTTTTTAAAAAACAGAGGGGCAAAAGGTGCCTCTTTGTCTAAACCGAAAACCGACATTCGGATGTGTTTACATTTCAAAACATCTACACCGGTCAATTGTTCTATTTCTTGGTGCGTAGAGGGCAAAATATAGTCAATTTGGGGTCCAATTTCTTTAGTCAAGACACCCTCCTGCCGTATCAGGTCAAAAAGCAAGTTTGGATTGCGAATTGGCACCATCGCTGTATCGAGCCAGAGCACATACCTAAAGCCTAACTGGAAGGCCTCCTCCATCATGAATAATTTGAATGCATACGGTACTCCTGCATATTGTATCTCCTCACCGGTCGGATTGGGATAACCTCCAATCCGATACCAGATAAATCCGTTGTACCCGATCTCCTCTAAATTCTTGATCAGCTCTTCCAACATCGCCGGGTATCTTTTATCATGGCTGCAAAAAAGGACGATGCACCGGTTTCCCCCTTCGTTGATCTCAAGAAGCCCTTTTTTGGGAAATTTATCGGCTGCTGAATGGATCATCACCTGATTCAGCGATCTGTATAATCTCCCCCTAAATATTTCGATCGGAGCCTTCAACCGATAATAGTCTGAATGCCTCCAATCATGGGGATAAAGCCGGTTCAACAAAGGGTCAATATCGATTAGCATCAATTTGGATTGAGCTAGGGCATAATCTTCATTGCTCATCTCCTTTTTGATGGGAAAATCGATTTTAAACGGATTTGCATTCAGCAGGAAAAAAAATAAAACTAGGTTAAACATTACCATTCACCAACCCACCCTTTAGTGGTGTCTTAAATAAAAAAAGTACCCGTTTTGGACTGAGGGGAAATAGTCAAATCCTAAAAGTTTTTCTGTTGGGATAACAGTTTTAGACCAATAACGCTCTTTAAGCGCGGTTAGGATGAATTCTTCAGGCAAGCAAGATAAGAACGGTGTACCAAGGAGGGCCATCCTCTTATGCTCTTTTAAAAAGGGGTCAAACCAATCCAAATTTGTATCGATCCCAAAAACAGGCATCCTCAAGTGCTTGCAAGCTAAAACATCCACCCCTAAATGTTTGAAGATCTCTTCTCTTGTTTTAGGGAGCATATACTGAGGTAATGGGGCCGTCTCTTTATAGACAACCCCCTTTTTTCGGATCAGCTCAAATAGAGGCTGAGGATTTTTTATAGGTAGGAGCGAGGCATCAAGCCACAAAAGGTAACGAAATCCTAAATTTCTCGCCTCTTCCAACATAAAAAGTTTAAATGCATAGGGTACACCTGCTAAATAGATCTCATCTCCATTTGGGTTTGGATATCCCCCCAGCCTGTAGTACACCGATCCTTTAAATCCGACCTCTTTGAGCGCTTCAATCAGTGAAAGAACGTAGGATGGATACACACGGTCCAGTGATGAAAATAGAACTATACAGTCATCTCCCCCTCCGTTGATTGCTACAAGCTCTTTTTGGGGAAACAGATTCTTTTTTGAATCGATCATGGTTTGCCACAAACCTCTATATAGCCGGTTCGCGAAATCATCATACGGTACAATTTTCAAACCGAAAGAGAAGTTCTGGTGGTAGTCATGATATCTCGGTGCTAAAAGGTAATCGATCTTGAGGCAGCGCAAATATTTTTGTTGATTCTCTAGGTCGATCAAAGAGATGGTGTTCCCAAATAGCAAATGGGTCATAAATGGGTTTTTATGGGTGATCAATTGAAAATTGATCTTCTGATCTGTTTTTTCTTTTTGTCCATAAAGCTGCGAAGGGAGAAAAACAAGGGGAATTATAGCCAATAGTTTCAGTGAGACCTCACAATGAACTTGACGTTTTGCTCTTTTGCTTCAACTAAGTTGTGATTATTGTGTGTGCAAGTGATCATCAGCTTTTTCATGTCTTTTGGCGTCACACCCAATTTTAAAAGGATCGCAGTAACAACCCCCTCTTCTGGATTCACCGACATGAAAGGGAATCCTAGTCGTACCATACGGTGGTATTCTTCAAAAAATAGTCGAACACTGGGATGGTCTTTATTAAAACCCATGATCCAACCGGCGACCCTCCGATTTTTATCGAGCGTTTTTTGGCAGTATTTTTCTAAAAATTTTCTAACATCAGGTAAAAATCCGAGTGGATTTGAGGCTCCGGTATCAAATAAAAAACCATCCTCTTCAATGACCTCAAAGAGGTCATCTACCTTTTGCATCGGCCATACCGATGTGTCCAACCAAAGGACCCGCTTATAGCCTAAATTGAACGCCTCTTCCACCATCAGTGGTTTGAAAGCATAGGGTACACCACAATACCTCAGCTCCTCTCCGGTGGGTGTTGGATATCCCCCAATTCGATAATAAATCCCCCCCTTAAAACCCATTTCTCTCAGTGCATATGCCAATGTCCGGACAAAATCGCTGTATTTATTGTTAAAAGAGCAAAAGCTCACGATGCAATCTGATTTATTTTCTCCTTGCAAATGATGTACCTCAGGAATCCAAGTATATTTTTTTACGATGATATTCTGTTCTATCCCTTTAGAGCAGCGCCAGATAAAATCCTGTAAAGAATAGGGTCGTTTTTTGCTAAACCAGGTATTTTGCTCCCATGAGGTCGGGTACAATCGATGAATGAGAGAGAGGATTTCTATTTTTCCCAGCTCCTCTTGCGCCCTTTCAAAATCCTCATGCGTGGGATTTTTATTGTTAGGGACATTGATTTCAAATGGGTTGAAAGCTAAAAAGCAAAATATTTTTAAAAGCAACATTTCAATCTTTTCTCAGTGGTGCCTTATAATAAACTTAACGCCTTTTTTATAGGCTTCCATGACTTTAGCGTCCTTATCGTTTGCTGCAAGCATCAAGTTTGCATGGGGCTTTAGTTTTGGTCCATGCTGGGCCATCAGTGCCGAAAGCACCGCCTCTTCCGGGGTGATCGATAAAAATGGGGTCCCTTTTCGGGCCAGCACATAAAAATCTTCGAAAATCTTTTTCACATAAGGCTCTGTCATTTTAAACCCAAGAAGCCATCCGGCTACGTGGGGTACTTTATCCAGTTGCACTTTAGAAAAATTTTCCAAAATAGCGCGAGTTTGGGGCAAAATCAATTTAGAATTGGGCCTCCCCCACTCCATTATGCACCCCTCCTTTTCAATCTGATCAAAGCAATATTCCAAGCTTTTGAGCGGCCACGCTGAACAGTCTAGCCATAAAATTTGTTCAAAGCCAAGGCTGTGCGCCTCTTTGATCATGAACATTTTCATCGCATATGGAACTGCTGCGTACCGAACCTCCTCCCCTGAGGGATTAGGAAAACCGCCAATCCTGTAGTAAATTGCCCCCCTATATCCCACCTCACGGATAGCCCCAACTAAGCTCTTCAAAAGCTGTGGGTATTTTTTATCTATAGAGCAGGCCATCACTACACAATTTTTTGAATCCTCTTCCCCATCTAAAAGCTCCGCAATAGGAAATAATCCTTTATGCCGATCAATCATCGTCTGTTTTAAAAATGCACTGCATCTTAAGTAAAGATCCTCTTTTGGGTAAGACCAGTTCTCAGGGTAAATTGAGTCGATTAATGCATTAAGATCTTTTTGACGGATCATTTGCTGTAGTAATTCATAATCCTCAAAAGTGAGCTCCTTTTTTATCGGGAAATCGACTTCAAAAGGGTTCAAAGTTTCTGCCCCTATGACATCAAAAAAAACGGCCGAAAAGATCAAGAAGGTTTTCAGAATTTTTAGTAAAAATTTCATCTACTCACCTCCTTATCCATTCTTGTTGTTGATTATAAAATTAGTTCAATAAAATTTTTATAACTTAAAATAAAAATGGTATTAAATAATTGACATTACAAACAAACAGTTTTCAATTTCAATCTAAATATTCGTAAAGATTGCTTGTTTCAATGTTGTCTGAGGAAAAAAGGATAACCCCGTTTTTTTGCGAAAGGGAGAGCTGTATGGTGTTCAGCTACAGCCAGGAGCAGCTTATGTTTTTGTTCCAAATGGACTTTATCGTACTTATAAAAAAGGGCTGAAAGGACCGATTCCTCTGGAAAACAGGATAAAAAAGGGGTCCCCAGCTCAGCCATCTCGTAGAAATCCTTCAGGAAAGATTTGACCCACGGGGCATCCATCTTGATCCCGAAAATACCCCCTCTAGCATGCATAGGATGAGGTTTTTCGAGGCCGGCTTTTTCAAAAAGGAGCTTTTGCACTATTGGCAACATCCCATTTTTTTGTCGATGGACCCAATCTACCAATAATTCATCCTTTTCGATCATTCGAAATAGGTAATTGGGGTTTTTCGATGGGTAAACGGCAGTATCTAACCACAATAGATTTTTGTACCCTTTTTGATAGGCCTCCAAGAGCATAAAGATCTTGAAGGCGTAGGGTACGGCCACATAACGGACCTCTCTTCCGGTTGGGTTGGGTATGCCCCCCTCGCGATAGTATACAACCCCTTGAAAACCGATCTCTTCGAGTGCGTGAATCAGACTCCAAGCCATCTGCGGGTAGTTCTTGTTGAAAGTAGATCTGAGTACAATGCAGTCTTGCCCACCTCCATTAATAGATATTAGATGGGTACTCGGAAAAAGACCTTGAGATTGATCAATCAATACTTGGCGTGCACCCTGCATAGTCCGATTGTGAAAATCCTTGAGCGGAAAAAGGGTTTCAAACCAGCCCTTTTTTTTCGGGTAGAGATTTTTCAAAAGTGGCATTGAATCTTTGGTATGACAAATCTTTTGAACCGCCTCCACATACGCCCAATCCTCTGTAATCGGATGCTCTAACTCTACCAAAAAAGGGTTGAGAATCAACGCAACTGAAAGGGCAAAAAAAACCATCTAGTGCCTTCTTAAGAAGA
>CAXNCP010000047.1:0-6249 GCA_964200935.1 Chlamydiia bacterium
CGAAGGGGACGGGATTTCCCACTTCCCCTCATGGGAACAAAGATGAGAAACAATATGAAAAGATTCTATCCGCTCGTTTTTTTCGTACTTGCGAGCTGTACAAGCACATTGAATGATGCTTGGGAAGAGACCAAAACAGCCACCAGGTCGATGACAAGACAAGGGCTTGCTTACCTTGGCCTTTTGGATGAAGAATCCCGCATCGTACAAACCTCGCAAGAGATTTATCAAACGTCAGAAGAGGAATTTATCCCTCTTAAAGATCAGGATCTCTCAAGCCAATATATGGATGAGTCCTATCCGCAAGCGAAGGAAAATTCCACGACGACCGCTAAAAGGGGAAGCATCGGACAAGAGCAGTTCTCCAAACCGTCTTCCACACTTGCGACGGTCTTCACTACCGTCTATTTCAACACAGACGAGCATGTTCTATCTCAAAAAGAGTACTACCAAACGATCAACAGGATCGCCTCATACATGAAAAAAAACCCTCATGTTTACTTGAGTGTTGAGGGACATTGCGATCAAAGGGCCTCTGAAGCATACAACCTGGCTCTTGGAACACGTCGTGCACAGTTTGTGCGTAGCTTATTGATCAAAGCAGGTGTCGGTAAAGATCAAATCCACACCGTCTCCTATGGAAAAGAACGCCCGGCTTCAAAAGGGAATACCAAAGATTCTTTTTCCAAAAATCGACGGGTAGAATTCAAAATTTTTCAACAGAGGTCGTAGGTGAAACGCGTTTTACCCTTTTGTCTTCTTTTAGCTTCATGCTCCAACCTAGTTGTTTCCCAAAAGTCGGAAAAACAACAGATGGAATTCAGCGTTCAAAAACTCAAAAATGAAATTGAAGATTTAAAACAAGATATGAAAACCTACCAGATTGAGGTGGGTATTTTAGAGGGGAAGATCATGAACCATGAAGAAGATCTCAATGCTCTTCAGGTGCATGACCTACCGGGCAAGGGGGGATTACGCTCTTTAGACTCTGGCATGCTGACCGATAAAAAAATCATTGAGATTGAAAGGACACTTGATCATTTAGTCAAACGATTTGAGAGAGTGGAACTTGAATCAAAAGAGATAATCAAAGTTGTCGGCTCATATAAACAAAAGTTTCATGAAATGGAAAAATACCTTCAAGCACAAACCGATTCTTTACAAGAAATTGGACGCATTCGCCAAAACTTGAAAGAAATCCGAGATGATGCTCCTGAGTATATGACCTATCGTGTGCGAGCCGGCGACTCACTAGAAAAAATTGCACGCCAATTTGGCACGACTCTAGAACAGCTCAAAAAGATCAACCAACTCCACAATGATCTCATTTTGGTTGGCCAAGAGATTCGGGTGCCTAAATGATCACGTTGATCGATTCCGGTATAGGGGGGCTCACCGTATTGAGAGTGCTAAGGAAACAACAACCTGCTTTAAGGACGATATACATCGCCGATAATCACCATTTCCCCTACGGAACGAAGTCAAACGAAGAGATCCAAGAAGCCATAAAATACTGCCTTAAGGGGATCAAAACATTTGAAGTGGAACGTGTGTTCATCGCCTGCCACACGGCATCAATTGCTTTAGAGGGTCATGGCATAGAAGTGGAGTTGATCACCGAAGTCACAAAAAAGATGATTGAATCGACAGATCCGCATAAAACGGTCGCTGTGCTTGGGAGCTGTTCAACGATTGAAAGCGACTACTATCAAAGCCATTTTTACAAAAGCGAATTTAAAACAGTACGAGGATTTCCTCTGCAAGAGGTCATTCAATTGATCGAAAAAGGGGTTGAAGACGAGGACCTTTTTCTGCCATATTTGTCTGATCTAATCGCCTATTCTCCAAATGTCATTTTACTTGCCTCGACACATTTTCCTTATATTAAAGACCTATTGGCAAAATTATTCATACATGCGCAAATTTTAGATCCTTCTGAAAAATTTGCCCTAGACATTGTAGAAGCATCTAGTGCGATCTGCCCGAATGATCTTAGGGAAGATCTTTACATTACGACCAAACATGATCCAAAATTTCTTACGATCTTACAAAAAAATCCGATAAATAATCTTTTAAAAAAAGGTGTCGGACGTGTATAGTCTTCTTTAAACCGCGGAAGAATTTGCGTCGATTACCAGCGCAATTAGCCTATTTTTTTATTTCCTATTTAATGGGCAGTCGGAAGCAAAAATCATTAAGCTTATAATAAAGGAAACACATGAGTCAGAAGAAACGCATTCTACTGATTGAGGATGAAGAGGACATCGCAGCTCTAATCAAACTCCAGGCTGAACTCTCAGGATTTAAGCTTCACGTAGAAGTGGACGGGATCAACGGATTTCGTGCTGTAGAGAGAGAAAAACCTGATCTAGTTCTTCTAGACATCATGCTGCCAGGTCAAAATGGCTATGATGTGTGCAGAAAAATCAAGAGCACCCCTGAGCTCAAGTCTATCCCCGTAATCATCCTTACGGCTAAAGATGAAGAGTTGGATATTCTGCTTGGACTCGAGCTCGGAGCAGATGACTACATCCTAAAACCATTTTCCCCTAAAGTTCTCATGTCGCGCATCAAAGCTGTGTTGCGTCGTGGCAAAGAGGCAGAAAAAGCCCCGAAAACGCTTACGTTCGGCGAATTCACCTTGGAGGTAGACCGTTATCTTTTGCGTAAAAAAGATAAAGTCATCACGATTACCCTCTCAGAGTTTGGCATATTAAAAAGACTGCTCCTCAATCGCGGAAAAGTTTTGACTAGAAACCAACTTCTAGACGACATCCATAATGATGACTCATTTGTTGTCGATCGCAATATCGATGTCCATATTGCGGCGCTTCGTCGCAAGTTAGGGCCAAACTTCAAGTGGATCGACACTGTACGCGGTGTGGGCTACCGTTTCAAAAGCGATGAAAACGAAGTTTTCCAAGATGATGATTTTGCTGAAGAAGACATGGAAGAGTTTGAAGAGGCTCTCGTTTAATCGGTCAACTAGTAAAGGAGGGGCAACCCTCCTTTTTCTTTTGTATAGAACCTAGTACCCTTTTCAATTATTGGCATTTCGTTTATGGGGAAGGAAATTTAAAAGGGCGTTATGCAAAAGACATTGATCTATTCTCTTTTAGCCATCAGCCTAGTCTCTTGTGCAACCAATACAGGTACCGGAGCCCTCGTTGGTGGAGGTGGTGGTGCTCTAGTTGGAGGATTGGCCGGTGGCTGGGGTGGAGCTGCAATTGGAGGAGCTGCGGGTGCAATCTTAGGTGGGCTCATCGGGAACGCAGCCGACCAAAAAGAAAAAGAACGAAACCAGCAACAAATCGACTCGCAATACCCTGGTCTATCTCAAAAGTTGATGAATAATGAGCCATTGAATACTCAAGATGTGATCAGCCTGTCCAAACAAAATATCCCCCCCCAGCAGATCATAGCCTACTTAAAAGAATCCCGAAGTCAATTTTCTCTTTCGAAGCAAGATTGTAAAACATTATGTCGTAAAGGGGTCGATGATTCTGTTGTCCGATATATGAGTAAAGGGGCATGCGGATGCGCTGAATCTTAACGGTTCATTAATTATAAAATTATAAATAATTTTGTCTCGAAAAATAGGGTCATTTATCAAGCAAAATATCATTGATTTTTAAAATATATTTGAGATAAACAAATGGATCTACTTACAAAAAAAACGTCATGGCTTTAGCAACATCCTACTCTAATTTTAGAACCGAAAAAGATTTGTTTGATCCTCTCCATACAATGGAAGAAGAGACCGTTTTTTGCGAGAGGTTTGACCGGTTATCCAGCTTTCATCTGCTATTCCATATCTCTTGTATCCTTTTGCTGAGCTTGCAAATCCTATTGTTTGTGGGACTGCTTGTTTACCAACCCAAGTCCCCTTATGTTGCCGGCCTACTGTTTTCCTGTATTTTAACCCTTTTTTCTTACCTGATACTCCTTTTTTACTACCAGGCAAAAAAACCGCAGGATTTTCAAGATCTTCGTCGCTATTTCATCCAAGCTTGCCGAAAAGAAATTGAGGAACAACGACCCAACCAAGAGGAGCATCTGTTTCTTGCAAAAGCGGCAGAAAGCTTAACCGGTAAGCTGGCAAAAAATCAGTTTTATTTTACAAAAAATAGCTCCTTCTCTTCTTTCATTCGTCTACTGAGATTCAAAGACGTGGAAAAGATGCAGGAACTTTTGATGTATGCTGCTATCCAAGAACACATCGAAAAAATCAAGCTGGATCCGCTCGATGCCGAGACCCACCTTTCTTTAGCAAAATCGTATCTTGCGATGTACCGCCTTTATCAATCTCCGTTTGAGGAGCCTTTGAGCCGATTTTGGATTGTTCAACGGGTTATCCAAACTGAAAAAAGGCAAAAAAGGGTCGATGCCAGCCTTTTGCTTGCGATGGAAGAGTTAAAAATTGGTCTTTCCAATAAAGTCGATGATGGCTGGGCTCTTTTGGAGCTGGCCAACTGCTATGAAGCATTGAATCATAAAGAAAGCGAGCTCGAAACTTTAAAAAAACTACAACTTCTCCATAATGTCGATGACTCTTTACTCCTCAGGATCGGGAAAATCTATTTCACATTGGGTAAAATAGCAGAAGGGCTAGAGATTTTTTCCCTTTTAAAAAATAGGAACGTCCACCTCTCCTTTGAGTTGATCGATTCTTATAATGCCTATTTAAAGAAGATTTAATTTTTTCCACATAAATTCCCTCTGCATCTTTTGTTACAAAAAATTTTTGCTAATAATAATTTTTTCATTTCTATTTTTTTCACAAACGATTAGAAATCAAGTAAGTACAGTTTTAAAGGATGTAGGATGAAACGCGGGCTCATTTTGGGTGCAGTAGTGTCGCATTTGGCTCTGTTCTCGCAAGGAATTTCAACCGATTCACTCGATAAAGAAGAAGCTTTCATGGTGAAAAGGATCACCGAATTTTGGAAAGACCAAGATTATAATCTTGTCCAAAGGCAGATCCATCTTTTCTTGGAAAAATACCCGAATTCTTCTTTGAGAGACTATTTGAAAGGGATACTAGGTGATATTTATCTAAAAGATCGTGAGTTTGACAAGGCGATCAATACCTACCTTTCGATCAATGACCCCCAAATTCAAGAGAAGGTTTTAGTCAACGCCCTCCAAGCGATGTACGAACAATCCCGATATGAGGATATCTATAAAACCGGAAACAAATACCTCACTAGAAGCGATATTTTCGAGGAAAGAAAAGATGAATATCTTTTTTTAATGGCTGAGGGGTATTTCCGCAGCACATTAGAAATGGAGGATTCTGAGGCGCAAAATCTATTGCAAGAGGCAAAAAAGATTTACGAAAAGCTTGTCAAAACAAGCTACAACGACCCATCTCAATTTGCTTTGGCTGAAATCTACAAAAAGACAAATGAACCTCAAAAATCGGCAGAACTTTTCAAAAAGCTCGCAGCTAAATACAAAGACAAAAAAGAGGAGCTCCTCTTCCATGCGGGGCTTGCCGAATCGACTTACAACCCCAAAGCTGCAATTGAAACTTTTGCCGAAGTAGTAGAAATGAATGGCAGCAAACTCTACACCAGCGCGTTTAACCGGGTCGTCCTTCTATTCCAATTGGAAGCGTATGAAGCGGTTATCAGCTCCATGGACGTAGTTTTAGCCAACGCAGACCAGCAATCCCTACCACTTGTGCTCTATATGTACTCGCGCTCCTTATTTGGTGCCAAAATGTATGATAAAGCGCTTGAGGTGATTGATCGTCTAGACGCTAAAAATGGGTTAGATGACTCTCAACAAAAAAACCTCTATCTGATTGAGCTTGGTTCCACCCAGCAACTGAAGGAGCTGAAACGGTATGAAGCGGCATTAAAACAGTTTGAAGCGGCTTTCCCCAAAGATAAAGAGGTACCCAAAGCCATTTTTATCCATGCTCTCCTTTTAAAAGAGCAGTTAAAAACGGCTGAAGCGCAACAGCAGCTCGAAAGAATATTGAAGCAGTTCACCGACTTTGAAAATGCCGATTCACTTTTGTTAGAGTATGGACTTGTAACATACGATAACGAAAAGTATGAGCTTTCTCGTGCAAGTTTAAAAAGCTTTATCGATTCATTCCCCTCTTCAGACCAGATCAACCTAGCATGGAGGTATTACCTCTCTGCCACATTACAACTTTTTGATCTGATCCAAAAAGACTCCAGTACAATAGAAGATTTTTCTAAAATTCAATTTTTTAGTGATCTTTCCTGGGTTTTG
>CAXNCP010000048.1:0-6183 GCA_964200935.1 Chlamydiia bacterium
TTTCCCATTGTCTAGGGTCGGTGTCTTGAAATTCATCTACAATCACAGCTTCAAATCTTTTTGAAACTTGATCAACGAAAAAGGGATCCTCTAACTCTTTCAAAAAAAGATCAAAAGCAAGAGAAAAACTTTGAATAGGATGTCCTACCTGCGACTCAAACAGCTTTTTTAATAGAGTGAGCTGCATATTAGGATCGTTTAATTTTTCTACGTAAGTAGAGATCATTGCGAGCTCTACAGGGATCACAACCGTTTTTTTCGCCTTGATATTTTCTGGTACAAGTTTTTTAAAGCCACTATTTTTTTGGCAAATTTGAACATCAAGAGCCCTTTCGGGATTTTTGAAAAAAAGTTCGAATAGTTCTCTATCTTCCTCTTTAATATTTTTGAAATTTTCCAAAAGATCGAAAAAATTTTCCTGACCGAACTGGTGAATAGGAGGTACTATTTTTGACAAAGCTTCATCAAAATAGAGGAGCTCTTTTTGGTGATTTGCCTTATCTACTAGATCCTTAATCCCCCGATCGGAATCGATTCCTGGGGCAAAAAGGAGTTTAAAAAGCTGATTGGGGCCGAACTCCTTATAAGGCTCGAGTGTGCGTAAGAAATGCTCAAGCTCAACGTGAAGGGGAGGTAAGTTGGTTTCATCCCGTTTATGGTTTAAAAAGCGGTGGATAAACTTTTGAAACGTTAAGATTGGCATCTCCTCTAAAAAACCAAAAAAATTCTCCTTTTTTAGGCGGCCTAGAACGCGTACCATAAGATCTTTTTGCGAAGCTTCGGTAAATGTTAAAAGCAAAATTTTATGAAGAGGAATTTTTTCCTCTTGTATGAGACGTAAAACGGTGTGCTCGATAGTAAATGTTTTTCCCGTCCCGGCTGAAGCTTCAATGAGAAGATTTCCCAAAATGGTTTGATTTTTGTCGAGTACATCAAAACCTTTCATAGAGATCCTTTAAAAGGGCATTAAGTTTTTCGACCAAAAAAAGGTTTTCTTTTTCATGCGTTGGGGCAATTGATTGAAAAATTGAATAGGGGTCTAAAGCATGAGAGCCCAAAAATTTTAACGGGGAATTTCTTGCGATTTTTTCCAGTTCAAAAAGGATTTTGAGCAGCTCTTGGGACTCTATGGGTTCTAGTGTAAATTCCTTCGCGCCGAATAGAAGTGCTTTTGTGGGTATAAAAGTATCAAGCGTTGATAAAAAGAGAAGGGGGGGCAACAGTTGGACAAAATCGGTGAAGGTTTTTTTTCGATGCGTATTGAAAAGGATACCTTGGTTGGATGCGACTGCAATAGCACCCGTCAAGCTAGTTTTTGGATAAAACCAGGTTTGATCTCTATAGAACGGTTCTACAATATTGGATAAAACTTCGATCGAGAAAAGATCCGATCTTTCTAACCGATGCTCTTTGAGCTGGGTTTTCACCAGAGCATCTTCTTCCATCAATTCTTGTAGGACAAACTCTTTGGCCATCTTTGAAAGGGAGTCTAAAGATTCTTTCAGATCTGTTAGAGGCAGAGTGTATAGCCTTTTTTTCAGATCGGATAAAACGTATGGCATAAGACAAGAGCGCTGCTCCAAAGGATCTTCTAAGTAGGGTGGAGGCACCTTGTGGGCAGTCTCGTAGTAGTACCTTTTTGGATCTGTCAGGAGGTTTTTTAATTCTTTGAGGGTTTTCATGCGGGGCGGAAAATCTCCTCCAAAATGGTCGAGGGTGCTTTTTGAGAATAACTGAAAATCAATCTCTCCTTAGCAGCCAAAAGGATCTCCAAAAATTGATAACGGTCGATCATCCCTTGCGCGGGGGGATATTTTGGCAGTTGATAGAGCATTGGCAGTGGTCTATGTTTAGGAAATTCTTCAATCCCCATGCCAAGAACATAGATTACTCTATTTGGCAAAATAGCACCTTCTTTCAGGTTCGAGGCGCGGATCATATCGCCTTGGTTAAGCTCGAGTGGCCCTTTAAGCGATTCAAAAAGATCATAAAAGAGCTGGCGGATGAAAGTAAAATTATGTTCTTGTTCCGATACTAAAGGTTGGTAGTTTATCCACTCTTTGAAAAAATCGTGGGAATCAAAGACATTTAAATAGGTGCAAAAGAAGATCTTTAGCTTATCGAGCCACACATCTAAAGGGGCCTCAAATGTTTTTAAGAAAAGGGTGTACTCGTAAAAAGATTGGAGTCGATCATACGTTTCTAAAAGAGTTTGTCCTAAAGAAATTGGGAATGGGGGGGTATCTTCATCTTTAAAAAAAGCCATTCTATCTAACAGCTTTTCATAGACCTCTACAAATGAGCCACCACAGGGATCAACGCTATTGGTGAACTCTTTTTGGTGTTGGGGATTGAAGCCCAAAGTAAAGCCAACATTTTTTAGCCAATCTGCGAGCTCTTTTGTGAAAAAAAGTGATGTGAGAAGAGGAAGAGTCCATGGGCCATCGATCAGTTGAAACAACCGGTAAAATTGTTTCACCTCAAGATCAAAGCGCAAAAGCGGTACCTGATCAATTTGCAAGGCGAGTTTGTCTTGAAAGACCAGCTCCAAAAGTGGGCCATATTTTTTTAAGTCGGCAAAAATAGTGATGTCAGAGGGTTTGAGGTCCGAGTTGTATTCTAAAAGGGTATGAAGATGTAAAAGGCAGTTTTTCACCTCTTCATAGGGGGAGGTGGCTGCAAGTATGTTTAAGGAGGCATCCGGCTCGATCGGCTGAGCCTGTTGGTGGTACAAGTTCTGTTTGAGTTTGGAAAGGCTCGAGTTGCCCAAGGGCTCCTGAAATGCATCAAGCACTTTCGCCGCATATTTTTCTACTACTCTAAAAAGGGGGAGCTTGTAGGGGATCAGATTTGCCAAAAGGCGGTACTGGTCCTCCACATATGCCCGGCCCATCAAATCTCCCATCAAATGTTTTTCCTGGATCAAATCCATCAAAAAAAGGGGAGAAGGGGAGAGGATGTAAAAAAATAGTTTTATGTTCTTGGAGCGCCTTAGAAGGGGATCCAGGTACCACTTGGGGAGGTAGGTGGGGTGAAATACGTGCACCTCAGAGGCTCTTAAAGGGACACTGCGCCGCACGTGCTGGCGGTACAGATCGGCCTCCAAAGAGGGGATTTTGAGCCAGTTTTCGAGCTCTTCTCCACCAAATTTGGCGTATAAATGAAATACATCAGCAAGCTCTTTGTCGATCCTGTAGCGTAAAAATGGGTCAAATTGGGCCGGTTCAACGAAATCTATCCCTGCAAAACACTCAAGCTCTCTCTTTAAAAAATTTTTTATAGAAGATGTTTCTATAAGGACGGATCTTTTTTGAGGAAAACGTGAAGTTAATCTTTTTTTCAATTCTTCAATAAGATATTGAAGATGATTACTTTGAATGATTGTGCCCAGGTTTTGCGAGGCGAAAAGCTCTTTCGCCGATTCGGACAAATGTGGTAAAGTCATCGTATAAAACAGGATATCCGATGAGGATTAAAACGAAAACTCCGTTTCAACGTGCCCGTTTGTCGAGCTTTTCCTTTTATAAGGAAGGGAATGGATTTTTAAAAAACTCCTTGATGTTTCACAATATCTCGCAGTTCACATCCGCTCTTGTGGATAACCTCTTCAAATTTTTGACCATTTTTCTTCTGATCACGATTCAAGGGGAAAAAGGTTCAAGTGAAATCCTGTCGATGGTGGGGATTATCTATGTTCTACCTTTCCTTCTTTTCTCCTCTTTTGCCGGGAAATTAGCCGATAAAATCAGCAAACAAAAATTCATGGTTGCCCTGAAATTCGGCGAAGTTTTGGTCACTTTGGTCGGGATACTGGCCTTTTATTTCCAAAGCTCAATCGCCTGTTACGCGCTGCTATTTTTATTGTCGATTGTAGCTGCTTTGATGGGGCCACCAAAATACAGTATTATCGCAGAGCTTGTTCCAAGAGACGAGATCCCCAAGGCAAACGGGATCATCACCGCCTCCACCTACCTGGCTGTGATCGTTGGTATGGTAATGGGGGGTGTGTTATCCACCTATTCGGGGGGAGATTACACATTTGCATCGACCTTTTGCTTTTGGATAGCCCTCGTCGGATTTTTCGCCTCTTTGTGTGTGCGCCCAACACCTGCTGTAGCAACACCTATGAAGGCGTCTCCTATCTTCATTAAAGAGGTGTACGACACGTTGCGCCTGTGTCGCACCACACCGTTCCTATTGACATCGATTTTTGGCTCCACATTCTTTTTATTTGTGGCCGCTTTTGTACAGATGAACATGATCCCCTATGCGATCGAGTCCTTGGGACTCACTAAAGAGGACGGGGGAAATGTATTCGTTGCGGCGGCTGTCGGGATATCGATAGGGGGATGGGTTGCAGGAAAATTATCGCGAAAAGAGGCCGAGATTGGTCTATCTGCAATCGCAGGTCTTGTGTCGGGTATTGCACTTTTGATCATGCCCTTGCTGCCGTTTTATTGGGCAACCGCCTTTTGCCTCTTCCTTTTAGGACTAACGGGTGGGATGTACATCGTACCATTTGATGCATTCTACCAGACAAACACACCAATTGAAAGACGTGGGCAAGTAGTTGCGGCGACCAACTTCTTGAGTTTTCTCGGCGTTGCAATCGCATCTTTAGCCATCTCCTTTTTCGACAATCCAAGAAACGGCTTCTTCTTTGTAGCACTCTCTACGTTAACGTTTTTCGGTTATGTATTCAGCCGGCTTTCGGCCCGATCCATGCATTATTTATTGAGGATGACCATGGGGCGGATGTATCGAGTTGATCTGGTTGAGCCCGAAATGGACGAATCGATGCGTAAAAGGATGTACATGTTTATACCCCGTTCCTGGATGGATCTGGCCCTTTTGACCTCCTATAGCCCGAATATCCACTTTTACTTCATCAAAGAGAAAAAAGGGATAGTGGATCACTTTTTGAACCTTTTTGCAAACGTACACATCTACACGTCAAAAAATTCCCTCGACCAGTTCCAGTTGGCGGTCATGAAGGAGGAGAGGTGCCCATTTTTGATCTTTACGTCGAGAAAATCGCTCGAAGACTTCAAAGATAGCCTCTTTTTTAGAAGATTGATGCAAAATCTAAAGCTCGATGTAGAAGTATTGAGGGCGGTCTACAAAAAGATGGAACCGCGCCGATATGAGGTGACATTCCTGTCGCAGCTTCCGCATAAAGCGGTGGCCAGAGTCTAAGACAATGCGGGCGGTCTTAAAAAAAGATGGAACCCTCGCCGGTCCCGCATAAATGAAAAGGGGCCCTGAAAAGGGCCCCTTTGATCAACATTCTTTATTTAAAAAGAAATTATTTAGCCAAAGCCTTGTTTGTGCGAACTGCCAAGCGGGATTTGAGACGGCTTGCTTTATTTGGGTGGATAGTCCCTTTTTTAGCAGCTTTGTCCAAAAGGCTCACTACATTGCTGAGATGTGAAGATTTTTTTTCAGCAGGAGCAGCCTCTAATTTTTTGCGTTCTGTAAAGATTTCGGCTTTGCGCGAACGGTTTCTCAAACGGCGTGTCTCAGCTTGCATGTCTCTTTTGAGGGCGCTTGGACGCTTTTGAGGACCTTTTGGTTTCTTTTCGGCCATAGATATTGTACTTTCCTAAAAACTATCGTTCCAACTATAACAGGGTAGTCGTTTTGCTAAAAGGATTTTCATGTGGCAAGGCCTATTTTTTCTGATTTTGCTGTCCAATCTTTATTTGGGGACAAGTTTTGTTATAAAATTTTTTGATTACACTTGCCAATATGCTGTAGAAGAGGTAAAGATCGACCACTTCGATGTTCAGCCCGGACCCAAGGGCTCTTTTTTTCTCGAAGCGGCGTTTAATTACCAGCAAAAACAGATCGAATATCGATTTCAAGAAAAATTTATCAATGAATTTGTGGCCCAAGAGGCGTTAGAAGGGATGCGCAATGAGACGTGGACACTCTACAAAAACTCCTACAACGACTCGTTGAGCTTACAGCGCTATTTCCCGATGAAAGAGCTGGTCCATTGTTTGTTAGCTTTTTCGGTGAGCGCCTACTTTATCTGGCTCTACTCTTACTCCTACCGCTTTCGAATCCATAAATAGATTCAGCAAACCTCAGAAACCTGCCTAGCTCTAAGTCGAGAATCCGAAAACAGATAGAATAAAACGGGCTTAGCACATGGCGCACCTTTTAGTCGAGAATCCGAAA
>CAXNCP010000049.1:0-5904 GCA_964200935.1 Chlamydiia bacterium
CCCCTTCTAATAGCTGCACCGGCTGGTCATGTCGTCTCAAAAGTGCAGGTGGATGACCACAGGAAACATATTCCAAAAGACGTGTCTCGATATTTAAAATACCAATCCAGGCGGTCACAAACATCGAATTTTCTTCCGTGTCTTTTAGATAAAGATCATTCACTTGCTGAACAATTTTACCCAAATCTTGTTCAAAAACACATACGCTGCGCAAAAAACCCCTAAAACTCAGCGAATAAAGGCAAGCCTGTATCCCTTTTCCAGCAACATCACTACACATCACCAAGACTCGCTTGGGGGCTACCTCAAAGCAGTCGAAAATATCCCCCGCAACATCGATTGCCGGAAAATAGGAGGATGCTATTTTTAAATTTGGTATTTGGATTTTGGTCGGTAACAGCGATTTTTGAATCTCCAAAGCCAAAACCATCTGGGTCGCGTAGCGCTCTTTTTCGGTCCGCTCTAGACGAATCTCTTGAATCATCGCTTCAATTTTGTCCATGAGACGATTGAATAAAGAGCCTACTAGATTAACCTCAAAACCCCATTTGTCAAAATCGTATCGTGTCTCTAAATGCCCATCTTCCCCCTCTTTCATCACTCCACAAAGCTGGGTCAAAGGACGGGAAATTCTTAATGTCAATAAATAGGTCGCACCACCGCCAAGCACAAGTATAAATAGCAGCAATGACCCTAGGGAGGTAAAATAGTTTTTTAATTGCTCGATAAAAATCTGTTTTGGAACATCTAAGGCGATCATGATCGGCAGCTTCCCTGCTGATTGCAAAACCATGAGGCGCGTCTGGTTCATGTAGGTGAATTCGTAGCCAGATTCCAATCTTGAAAGGGGAATCACCTCGTTTGCGACAACACGGGGGATTGCGCCCGATAAGTTCAGTTGCTCGTCTTTATGGATTAAAAAGGTTTTATCCACCCAGTTCTGGTAGGTGGTAGCCAAAACATCCCCACTCATCGATAAAAGGGTCGTCTCCAAGTATCGAATTGTCCCAAACCCGGTGACCTCTTTTAATAAAAGGGGCATCGAAGTCGATAAAGCAACAGCTCCAGTGATCAGGTTCGACCTTTTATCTTTGATCAGACGGATGAGGTAAAGAGCATATGCGCCACTAGCGTCTCTGGCAATGAACGATTTTCGATTTAATGTATCGATTTTATTTAAATCGATCTCCCCGGAAAAATTTTTTCCAACAAGATTAGGCAAACTGGATGCAATGCAGATCAGTCCGGACGGATCGGTTTTCAAGTACAAGATCGAGGAAATCTCTTCGCTTGTAACAAACGAGCCCAGTACGCTATTGATATCTTCCCCTGGCTTACTCAAAATGATCTCATAAAGAGCATCTAGATAGTGGATCTGCAAATCTGTAATTTCTGTTAAAAATTTTACATGGTCACCTAGGGAAATATCCAGGTTACTGTAGACCTGCTTGAGTGCCCGATCATATTCAGTTTTGTAGGTAAATGCGGTGTAAAAAATTAATGGAATAACCAGAAAGACAAACGAGGTAATAAAGACCCGCATCGCAAGCGAACCTTTCATCGTAATTCTTGAATCTGTATCATGTTCTACATTCATGATTCACCTTACAAGCGTCAAAAATCCGATAGTACAAAAAGCTCTAAAGCTGAGGAAAGAGAGCTCTTTTCGCCAAAAATTAGGGCTATGCGTGGTCTTCAAAGATCACCTGATCCAGGAAATTTCACGCCATGTACCGATAGAAACGCTATTTACCCTTGATCCATATCAAAAAATCCCCGCAAAAGAAACGTTTTTAATCAATCAAGAAATATTTGAAAAAATCGCCGGTGTTAGCTCGTCTGACCAGATGATCGCCCTTTGCCCCATTCCCCCCTTCATCGCCCCAAAAAAAGGGCGAATTTTAGTCCTCGACCGCCTTCAAGACCCAGGGAATGTAGGGACTCTTATCCGCAGTATGGAGGCATTTGGATTCAATTCGGTCTTTTTTTTAGACGAAGGGGTAGATCCGTTCAACGAAAAGGTGATCCGCTCGTCGATGGGCGCTGTGTTCCGTATTCCTATGTTTCAAGGGGATATCGAAGCGCTCAAATCCCTCGATATCCTGCTTATTGGCGCCGATATGGGGGGGCAGTCGGTTGAACATTTTACACCCCCACCAAACTTTGCCCTCATTTTAGGACACGAGGGTCAGGGGTTACAAAAAAATTTGAAACCGATCATTCAAACCGTAAAAATCCCTATGATGCCCCCCACAGAATCTTTGAATGTGGCTCAGGCAGGAGCGATTTTTCTCTATTTTCTAGGCAGGTCACGTGGACTTTGAAGAAAAATTCAGCCCCAAAAAAAGACAAAATAGACAAGAGCGTAAACTCAAATCTCTAAAAGACCGTTCTAAATACAAAAAAACCGATCAAAAAAAGGTCGAATTTGAGGCCCCCAGCTCCCCAAAAGGGCGGGTCATCTCTGTCCGCTCTGAAGGTGTTCTTGTGGAGCATGAGGACAAGGGGATGCTCTGTGAGCTAAAAGGGAGTCTGAAAAAAGGGCGCTCTAAACAAAAAAATCTTGTTTGTGTGGGAGACTTTGTTTTTTTCGATCCGGAAAAAAAAATCATCGAGAAGGTCGAGCCAAGAACAACTATTCTATCCAGAGCAGATCACTTGCGCCAAAGAAAGGAGCAATTGATCGCTGCAAATATTGACCAGGTTTTGATTTGTGTCTCGGTTGCTTTTCCCCATATCAAACCCAATCTGATCGACCGCTACATAGCCGCATGCCTACGCCAAGGGATGGGTGCAGTTTTAGTGATCAATAAAATCGATATTCCCCATCAAGAGCACATCGACGAGCTCGTTGATGTTTATAAAGCTCTAGGTATCCCTGTGGTCAAAATCAGCGCCGTGACCGATTATGGCCTGGATGAGTTGAAAGAGATCATGAAGGGTCATACAAATGTTTTTACGGGGCAATCCGGCGTGGGTAAAACATCGATCATCAATAAAATTGTCCAGGGTAATTACCGTGTAAAAGAGGTGATGGTTAAAACCGAAAAGGGGGCCCACACAACAACCGCGTCTCTTCTCATCCCACTTAAATCGGGTGGGTACTGCATCGATACGCCCGGAATTAAAAGCTTCGGCCTTTTTGGCCTAGAAAAAAAAGAGATCGAACCGTTATTTAAAGAGATTCATAAAGCAGGTAAAAAATGTGCTTTTTCCCCCTGCAGCCATTCGCATGAGCCCGATTGTGCGGTCAAAAAAGCGGTGGAAAAGGGGAAAATTGCCTGGACAAGATACAATTCCTACTTAAGCCTGATTGAAGGGGTAAAACAAGATTATGAGTGATCGCATTTCAAAAATACTCGCAAGGGAAATCCTTGACTCCAGAGGGAACCCCACGGTCGAGGTAGATGTGCTTTTGGAAAGCGGACATCTTGGTCGAGCTTCAGTCCCCTCAGGAGCTTCCACGGGCTCCCATGAGGCGATGGAATTGAGAGATGATGATGAAACCCGTTTTTTTGGAAAAGGGGTTTTAAAAGCGCTGGAAAACGTGCGCACCGATCTATTCTTGGCGCTTAAAGGGCATAAAGCATCCGAACAGGTAGCCATCGATCGTATTTTGAATGAAGTGGACGGGACAGAAAAAAAACACCGGATGGGTGCAAATGCAACTTTGGCTATCTCTTTAGCCTGTGCACGTGCATCAGCCCACTATTACCGACTTCCCCTTTTCCGATATTTGGGCGGAACTGTCCAACACAAGCTCCCCTTCCCTTTTTTCAATATCATCAATGGAGGAAAACATGCAGACAACCGGCTCGATTTCCAAGAATTCATGATCTCACCCCGTAAAGAGTTGTTTTCGGAAAATTTGCGTGCAGGGGCTGAAGTATACCACAATTTGAAAAAAATTCTTCACAAACGAAAACTTTCAACTAATGTTGGTGATGAGGGTGGTTTTGCCCCAAATATCCAATCCAACAACGAGGCTTTGGAGCTGATTGTAGAGGCGATTGAAACCGCCGGCTATCGGAGCGGAATCGACGTGATGATCGCGTTGGATGTAGCTGCGAACGAGATCAAAAAAACGGACCATCTGATCGATGAATATGTGGAGCTGGTCGAAAGATTTCCGATCATCAGCATCGAAGACGGCTGTAAAGAAGATGATTTTGACGGCTGGCATGAGCTTACGGAGCGTCTAGGCTCACAAGTTCAACTTGTCGGGGATGATCTTTTTGTCACGAATCCTAAACGGCTCGAATTCGGGATGAAGCGTGGCCTGGCTAATGCTATTTTGATCAAACCCAACCAGATCGGCACACTCACCGAAACGATAGAAACGGTAAAACTTGCCCAGGAAAATAACTACGGTGTGATGTTCTCTCATCGATCTGGGGAAACTGAAGATACTTTCATATCTGACCTTTGTGTCAGCTTGGGCGTCAACCAAATCAAATCGGGCGCTCCGGCACGTGGTGAGCGGATCTCAAAATACAATCAATTATTGAGAATTGAGGAATTGCTGCTTTAGACTTTGCTATCCAGCCATTCTTTCACAGTTTTGAATTTCTTATTCACAGGGATGGAATAGACCTTCATCCAATCTTTAGGACACAGGATATCTTCATGCGTATCTATCCAAAAATCGGGGCGGATCACGATTTTATCCTGGTGAGGATTCAAATACGCAGCCCACCAACTGAACGTGGAATTAGATATAATCAAATTTTTTGCAAATCGTAAAATATTGAAATCGATCCAAAACGGCTCTTTTTCGATAAAAACAATTTTTTTATTCCTGGGCATGATTTGCTTTGCAACCTCAATCGAATCGGATACGACAACAAAGAGGGTGGTATTCGGAAAATAGGCCATCGCCTTTTCAAAATACTCGGTGTCTGGGGTAAAAAAGATCGTTTTAAACCCGATCTCTTGAATCTTATCGCGAAAATGGATACAACAAATATCCTGGGTTTCAAAAAGCCAAGGATATTTTGTATGGATATACTCCATATCCTCGCTTAAGGGGCTAAAGAGATCTACAAGCCGATCTTTATAATGATCAAAATAGTTTAAATTTTGAAAATATCCCTGAAGTAGAAGATGATCCGTTTTGGGTATTGGAACATATTCATGCGGCCGAAGCGATGTGTCTAAAGGAATCGGCTTTTTAACAAGGCCTTTAGGTCTTTTTTGAAACAAAATTTTGTGAAAAAAATGTTTTTTGTACTCTTCATGGTGAAAAAGGCCCCGATCTGAGAAATATACTGCGTCAAAGCCATCCCACAAAATTCCATAGGATGCAGCAATAGAAAAAAACCAATTTCCCAATTGCGCGGGTGGCATACAGGTTTGTATGATTTTTTTTGGCCCATTTTTTGATTCTAGAACTGTCCAAAACAAAAAAAAGGAAAAGAAAAGTCGATTAAAGCTGTCCATAAGAACCCTCAGCAATAGCGGTTAAACAAAAAAATGGATCCTATTTAGGAATGATCCCCTTTTCTCCTTTATGCCAATTGGCAGGGCAAACTTCACCGTGTGCTTTGTGGTACTGGATTGCATCGACGAGTCGAAGCACCTCATCCACTCCCCGACCAATCCCTAGATTATTGACCGACATGTGCTGAACAAGCCCATCGGCATCGATGATATAGGTTCCTCTAAGGGAGATCCCCTTATCGATCAGAGTGCTATAATTCAAACAGATTGTTTTTGTGATATCGCTCACGATCGGAAAAGAGACCCCCTTCATATCATGATTCCACCAGGCACGATGCGTATAAACACTGTCCACCGATATTGCTAAAATTTCACAGTTCCGGTCGCGGAATTGTTGGATTTTTTCTTGAAAAGCCAAAAGCTCCGTGGGACAAACGAAGGTAAAGTCCAGCGGATAAAATAAAA
>CAXNCP010000050.1:0-5885 GCA_964200935.1 Chlamydiia bacterium
AATGCGTATCACCTCGAAAAGCGGATATAACCGCCTTTATCGCAATTTGACCGAGGAGGAGATTTCCGATCGGATCAAAAAAGGGCAAAAATATACGGTTCGCCTCAAAGTTCCTCTATCGGGAGAACTCCATTTTGAAGACGGAATCATGGGAAAGATCGTTGTCAAATATGAGGAAATCGATGACCAGATCCTTTTGAAAGCCGATGGATTTCCCACCTACCATCTTGCAAATGTTGTAGATGATCACCTGATGAAAATCACCCATGTGTTGCGCGGCAGCGAATGGCTCACCTCTACTCCAAAGCACATAGTTTTGTACAACGCATTTGGTTGGACCCCTCCAACATTTTACCACCTGCCACTCCTTTTAGGTGCTGATGGGAAAAAACTCTCTAAAAGGAAAAATCCTTGCTCCATCTTTTTCTTCAAAGATAGCGGCTACATCCCTGAGGCGTTCTTGAACTTCTTGTCCTTGATGGGCTACAGCATGCCTAATGATGAAGAGATCTATACTCTGGAGCACTTTTGCAAAACGTTCGACATCAAACGTGTTGGTTCGTCCGGAGCGTTCTTTGATTTCCAGAAATTGGACTGGATCAACCAGCAATATCTCATGCGCACAGAGAACCCAAAAGATCTTTGGCATAAAATCTCCTCATGGGCTTTTGAAGAGTCAAAAATGCTCCAATTGATGGAGATGGGGCGCACCCGTATTCGGACCTACTCCGAATTTTTTGACCTTTTCCACTTCTTTTTCACCAATCATCTCGAACTCGAGCTCAATAATCTGGTCCCAAAAACCTTGACTCAGGAGGGGGCTGCGATGTTGCTACAAGCAACACTTTGGAGACTTGATGAAAGAGAAAACTGGGGCAAAGAGAGCATCGAAGCTGTGTGTAAGGAGTTTGTCGATCTTTTTGGGATCAATTTGAAAAAAGAGATCATGCCTATCCTCTACACAACGCTGACAGGAACAACACAAGGGCCGCCGCTTTACGCTTCATTTGAACTTTTAGGGATCGACCGCACGCGTGCTCGAATCCTTCAAGCGATCTCATTTTTAGGGGGGATTAGCTCTAAAAAAATCGACCTTTTGAAATCCTCGATGCAAAAAAAGGATTGTTTACATCTTTTGAAAAAAGGGGAAACCGTGAAGCCGGTAGTGGCTTAGCGGATCGGGTCTGAAAGGGGTTCTTTTAGTTTTTTATTACCGGTCTTTGCCTCTTCAGAAAGGGGCTGATCGGTAATAATATAAGAGGGTTTGTAGCCTGAAGATGTACACGAAGCTAAAAAAACCAAAAGTAAAATTTTTTTGTATTTATCTGAAAGCATAGGGGTTACTTACCCTAAGTAACGAAGAACGCATATTTATGTCAAAACACATAGCCAAATTACTCAAAAGAGAGTTTCTGACCCCTGCGGATGCAGAAAAAAAGACCATCCACTTAGAGATAGGTTTTGACGATCTAATCCCCTATCTTCCAGGAGATTCGATCGCAATCGATGTGGTCAATCCCGCTGAGCAGGTCGAGCACTGGTTGAAAAAACACCAGCGCAATGCAAACGAAAAGGTCCTCCACCGTCGAACCAAAGAGGAATGGAACCTCTATGATTACCTGACCGAATGTGTGAATCTAACCTCTATCCTAGATGGTGATCTTGAACGGGCACGCCCGCTGATGCCCCGTTTTTACTCGATTGCTTCTTCCAATCTCATGCATCCTCAATCGATCCACCTTCTTGTCACCATCGACGAATTTTTTAATGAGGATCAGATCCCGATGATGGGTGTGGCCAGCCATTTTCTTTTGAAACACCTCTCGATCGGTGACCCGATCAGCTTCAAGCTTTTTGCCAATGACCATTTCCGCGTCGCAACTTCCGACTCCCCTATGATCATGATTGGACCCGGCACCGGAGTAGCCCCCTTTAAAGCCTTTTTAGAAGAGCGTATAGCACAAAATGCCAGTGGGCAAAATTGGCTTTTATTTGGTGAGCGAAATCGAGATACCCATTTCTACTACGAGGATTTTTTCCAAGAGCTTGAAAAAACCGGAAAGCTCAAACTCTCGCTCGCCTTTTCTAGAGACCAGAGTGAAAAGATCTACGTTCAAGATCGACTAAGACAAGAGGCTAGTACACTCTTTGATTATTTGGATCAAGGGGCGACTATTTTCATCTGTGGAGATGCTAAAGTCATGGCAAAAAGTGTCACAGAAACACTTGAGGATCTTTATCAAAAGCGGCATAACGTGACAGCGGATGAGGCAAGAGAGTGGCTTCGCACTCTAAAAGCTAGCAAACGACTTTGTCTAGACGTTTACTAGTTTGGGCCTCTCGAAACTCACGACTGCCCGGCAGGTAACCCCCTTGCCTTCAGCGGGAAAACTCATATAGTTTCCAGTAGTAAAAACCATACCAACTTTCTCTAGAGGAAGGTCTAGGATTTTTGCGATATTTTGTCTCATCGTTTTTTCATGAGGTTGAAGTCTTGGTTTCAAAGCGGTCAAAGAGACCACGCAGTGGACAATTTTGATTTCTTTAAGAGTTTTTACGGCCTCTTTTAAAAAAACCTCGCTATCGGTTATCCCCTCTTTTTTACAAAGCTCTATGGCGATCCCCCCAAGGATTGGCACGTGGGTCACCGAGGTGATTGCCTGACAGATGGCATGAAATACTACATCTCCATCCGAATCGGCATCAAATTTCTGCGCGTCTGGAAAATGGGCGCCTGCGATCACGCAACCCTTGAGATCCTGTCGAAATTGGTGACTATCTTCTCCAAATCCTGTAATATATTCACAAAAAGGGTGCACGTTGAAACCAAAAAAACAAAGTTCACTCAAAAATATATCATATGACCTTTCACTACTGCAACACCTGGTTTGAAGAGACCTTGATCGCAAAAAAAGAGACATTGCGCTCCTTGCACTATCTTTTTCAGTACCTGCCTCTCCTATATGGCAGCAAAAACGACACCATTCTTGTCGACGCATTTCCCCTTGAGCCGATCCAAGATTTTCAAATTACAGAGTTTGCACCAACCTATGCCCCTCTGGATCTTTGGGTGAACGAAGATCCTTTGACGACCCAACTTCTCTCCAAAGAATTCATATTTTACCACTCAAAACGGCCATCTGGTTCCAAAATTGTCCACTCTTTAGATGAGGCCGAAAATTTTGAAAAATCTTTTTCGACAGGTGTAGTTTTTAAACAGTTTTTGAGCTTTTCCGGTATGGGGCATGCGCGCCGTGCAAAGGACATTTTGCGCTTTCCCTGTCTAGCTGAGCCCTGGTTCGAAAGGACTTTAGATTTTAGCACACAGTGGATCGTTCATGAAAGTGGGATTGAGTATCTTGGATATACCCATCTTCTTGTAGCCTCCCAAGGGGGGTACCGCGGAACTGAAATCGGTACAATTGAGATAGAAAAGAAATATCTAGATGTACACATGCATGAATCTTACGAGCTACTCAACTCCATTCGCCAGCTGGGATTTCGGGGAAATGTGGGGCTTGATGCCTTCATTCATAAAGGGGGATTTCAATCGATATGTGAAATGAATCCAAGAAAAACAATGGGATTTGTTGCACTGATGTATGCTAGGCGACAAAACATCCCCTCCTTACGATTGAAAATTGGCCCCTCCCCTCAAAATCCCCTCCTTCCGACTCAGTTAATCGATCGTTACCAAACACAAGTTCGATTCCCAAAAAATCTATTCCTAGATAAGCTCTAGCAATGACTACAGCAAATTTGACACGCACCGAAAAAGGGTACCAAATTCATGGCGGCACACCCTTATATGGATCGATTCAGGCACTTGGTGCAAAAAACAGTGTCACAAAATGCCTAATAGCTACCTTGTTAACCGATGAAGTTTGCTACTTAGAAAATGTACCAGACATCCAGGAAGTGGAAATCACTATCGAGATGTTAGAGTCGATCGGTAGTGTTGTCCGTTGGGATCGTCATCAACATGTGATTGAGATTCAGACAAAAGAAATCCTCTCCACAACAGTTGCTAACCGTTTTAGCGCTGTAAATCGGATCCCTATTCTCCTTCTAGGGGCACTTTTAGGGCGTACGGATAAAGCTGTGCACATCCCCTCTGTTGGTGGATGTCAAATTGGGGCAAGACCGGTCAACTACCATTTGCACGCACTTGAATCGCTTGGTGCCGAAATCGAGACAATCCAAAATGGGGATACGATCATCTACATCGCAAAAGCACCTAAAGGGCTTGTTGGTAGTTCGATCCACCTTGACTACCCCTCTTTGGGAGCTAGCGAGAACGCCCTTCTTGCCGCCTCTTGGGCAGATGGTGTCAGCACCATCTTTAATATCAGTATTGAACCCGAATTCATCGACTTAATCCATTTTGTCCAAAAAATGGGTGTGGTTGTGACGTTCTTGAATGAGCGGACAATTCAGGTTCAAAAAGGTAAGCGGCGCCCTGGGCGACATCGATTGATCACAGATCGGGCCTACGCCGCCTCTTTTGCGATGTTGGCTTATGCAACCAAGGGGGAGATTTTTGTTGAAGGGGCACGCCAGGATCACTTAGGAAATTTTTTAAGTGTTTTACAACAAATTGAAGCCCCATTCTATGTCGAGGAAAACGGAATCCGTTTTAAATATGAGCGACCCCTGGAGGGCTCTTGCCATATCGAGACAGGGCCCTACCCCTGTTTTTTGACCGATATGCAGCAGCCTCTGGTGACTCTATTGACCCAGTGTAAAGGGATAAGTACGGTCCATGAAACTGTCTACGAGCAACGTTTTGGGTATACAAAAACTTTGATTGAAATGGGGGCCCACATCCAGGTCTCGACCAACTGCTCAGGCTGAACCCCCTGCCGTTTTCACGAAAAGGGTTTTCACCACTTTGCAAAAATCAGTGGCGCAGTCCCTTTAGTTGGTAAAGATATTTTGATACCTGATCTCAGGGCCGGTTTTGCCTACGTGATTGCAGCGCTGATCGCAGAGGAAAAATCGACATTAAAAAATATCCATTACTTAAAACGGGGATATGGAGATCTATTGAGCCCCTTACGCCATTTAGGCGCTAAAATCGAGCCTCTCTACTAAATAAGAAGATTTGGATCTAAAAGAAAGAAAAGAATTTATTCTATTTTCCGCATTTGGCAAAAAATGTTACAATTGCCCACTGTTTGGTAAGAAAAATGGCTCTACTAGAAAAAAAGACATTCACCCGATTAGCACCTTTGCTCGATTTTTTAGAATTTTCAGAACAAAATCGCGATCTTGTTTGGGACCGTCCCAAATTTCCGTTGATGGTACCCCTTCGCCTGGCCAAAAAAATGGAGAAAAACGACCCCTCCTGCCCCCTATTTCTGCAGTTTGTCCCATTGAAAAAAGAGATGCTCGTTGACGAAACCTATAGTTGTGAGCCTGTCAAAGACCCCATTTTTAAGCTCAGCCCGAAACTTTTAAAAAAATATGAGGGGCGCTCATTACTTTTGACAACAAAAGCATGTGCGATGCATTGCCGCTACTGCTTTCGGCAAAATTTTTCCTACGAGACGGCGACGAAAGGGTTTGAAAAAGAGATCGAGCTGTTACAAAAAAACCCGACAATCCATGAGGTTATTCTTAGTGGAGGCGATCCACTATCCTTACAATCTAAAGATCTACTGGATCTTATGACTCAGCTTGAGGCGATTCAACATGTCAAAATCATCCGCTTCCACACAAGAACTTTAATTGCCGATCCTGAGGTGCTTCAAGGAGAGCTGTGGAACTTCTTTCAACACACAACTAAAAAAATTGTGTTCGTGATCCATGTCAACCACCCCAAAGAGCTTGGAGAAGATCTTTTAACCACTCTTCAAAGGCTCAAGAGCTCAAATATAACCCTT
>CAXNCP010000051.1:0-5847 GCA_964200935.1 Chlamydiia bacterium
CTTGCTCCGATCATCGAGGAGCTGGCAAAAGAGCATCCCGGACGTGTTTTTAAATTGAACGTAGACCACGCATCGGATTTAGCTGCAAAATTTGGAATTCGCAGTATCCCAACCCTTCTTTTCATGAAGAATGGTTCTGTCGTAGAGACTTTGGTTGGTGTCCACTCCAAGTCCACGATCGAGGACAAATTAAAATAAGACCAAGAAAAACCCTCCGATAAGGAGGGTTTTTCTTTCACCTAAAAAGGTTTATTTAACCTCTTCAATAGGCTCTTTGAGCTGAAGAAGCTCTGTATCGGCAATCCCATCCGCATTCTCGACTTTCTCGTCGGGTACGTGGGACTTCATGATCTCAACTTCAAACGTCAATAAAGAGTTTGGTGGAAGCATTCCGCTTGTCCCGTATCCTAAATCGGGGTGGATGTAAATAGTCCTTTTTTCACCCTCTTTCATCCCTACAAGCGCCTTGGAAAAGCCAGGGAACGTATCGGAAAGTGAAATCGTTTCTCCGGCCTCTGATTCACCAAAAACTTGCCCGTTCAAAAACTTTCCTTGATACTTGATCAAAGGATTCGAGGAAGATTCAACTTGTGGGCCTTCCCCTTTGTGGAGGGTTACGTATTGAATTTTACCCGACTCTAGAGAGATAACATTTTCTTTTTTAGAATTGATATCCAAAAAGTCTTGAGCCTCTTTGAGGTTGTCAGAAGCGAGTTTTTGAAAGGATTTTTCTTGGATCTTATGGATCGCCTCGACCGTTTGTTCTTCGCTCAATGGTGTAGGTTTTCCGGAGTGTGCGTCTTTCAAACCTTTTATCACACGCTCGATATTGAAATCAGGTCCTAGATTTGCCAAGTTTTTGGAAATGAGGTGGCCTAATGCTTCAGAAATTAACAGATGGTCGATGTCTTTTGATGCGTCGATGCTTTCCTCTTGAACGGCTGCCACAGGTTCAGCTCCATGAAGAGGAATTAATTGTAGGGCGCAACCGATACTAAGCGATGCTAACCACTTTTTCATATGTTCTCCGATTGGTCTAGAAGGTACTTTATTTTTTATAGAATTTATCCTCAACACAAATATGCAGCTCGTCAAGCTGGTTTGGGCTGACTGATGAGGGGCATCCGTTCATTAGATCTGACGCTTTTTGTGTTTTTGGGAAAGCGATCACGTCTCTAATGTTATCTGTTTGAAGCAGTAACATCACAACGCGGTCGATCCCCAGCGCAAGCCCCCCATGCGGTGGTGTGCCATAGCTGAGTGCGTCGATAAAAAACCCAAATTTTTTGTCGATAGCTTCATCGTCTAGTTGTAGAAGAGAGAATATTTTTTTCTGTAGATGGCTGTCATGGATACGGATAGAGCCACCACCAATTTCATAGCCGTTCAAAACAATGTCGTAGGCTTTCGCTCTTACGTCGAGAGGTGCAATGTCTAAGAGGTGGATATCCTCATCTAGAGGGGCTGTGAATGGATGGTGGGCTGAGGAGATGGAGCCTTCAGCATCCGGCACAAATAGAGGAAAGTCAACAACCCAAAGGAATTTATAATCATTTGCGTTTATGAGCCCAAGTTTTTTTGCAAGATCCCTTCTTAAATGGTCAAATGCTTGGTTGACGCGATCAAGGTTACCTACACCAAAAAACACGAGATCCCCCTCTTTCAAGTGTAGCTCTGATTTGAGGCGCTGTTGATTTTCATCCGTCAAAAATTTAGCGATTCCGGTTTGTAAAACACCCTGCTGGAATCGGGCTATTGGTAATCCACCAAGACCAAATTTTTGGACAAAGAGGTTGTAGTCGTCGATTTCCTTACGAGATATTGTTTCGCCTTGAGGAACCACAATCGCTTTGATCACGTCATTACGCTCAAGCGCTTCTTTGAAGACGTTGAAATTGCTGTCTTTGAGTGCATGATGAACACGTTGTAACTTGAGATCAAAACGGATATCTGGGCGGTCACAGCCATAGTGTTCCATCGCATCCTGGTACGTCATGCGGACGAAATTAGAGGAAAACTGGATTTTTAAAATTTTTTGAAAAACTTGTTTGATCAGCTTTTCGACCAAATGCATCACACCTTCTTGGTCTACAAAGCTCATTTCGATATCGAGCTGCGTAAATTCAGGTTGTCTATCGGCCCTTAAATCTTCATCGCGAAAACAGCGCGCTACTTGAAAATAGCGGTCCAGTCCGGACACCATGAGGAGTTGTTTGTATTGTTGAGGCGATTGGGGCAAAGCATAAAACATGCCCGGGTGGACTCGAGATGGGACAAGGTAATCACGTGCACCCTCTGGGGTCGATTTACCCAAAATAGGGGTTTCAATTTCGCAAAACCCTTCATCATCCAAAAGATCACGCATCGTTTTTACCGCCTTGTGGCGAAGGTGCATGTTCTCAAGAATTTTGCCGCGTCGAATGTCCAAGTAACGATACTCCAGGCGCACCTCTTCATTCACCTTGATCTCCTCTTCGTTGATCGGGAACGGGGGTGTTTTTGCCTTGGATAAGATAGTGATGTGGTGCGCTTCGACCTCAATCTGGCCAGTTTTGAGCTGTGGATTTTCCATCCCGGGCGCCCTGGGTCTAACGGGCCCTTGGATTTGGATCACCCACTCGTTGCGCACATCCTCTGCAATTTTGTGCGCATCACGGTTAATCTCCGGGTCAAAAACAATTTGAGTAAGGCCGGTTTTATCCCTTAAATCAACGAAAATCAGACCTCCGTGGTCACGACGTTTATGGACCCATCCAGAAAGTTTTACCTGTTTTTTTAGGTCTAATATTCCAAGTTCGCCTAACTTGTGTGTTCGGTACATAATCTGATTCCTAAGTTTCTAAAGAAGATCCTTTGAAGGAAAATCCTCTTTTTGGACTTTCTAGGTTACCCCGTTTTTTAATATGTGGCAAGGGTACAAAGAGGATAGAGATCGATCTTTTGTCCGAGTAGATTGTTCATTTGGAATTTTTAAGCTAGGATAGAGATCTTAGGGCTAGCTCGCCAAAGCGAATTAGCTGGTGAATCTCTTTTTTGTTTTCATGGAGGTTTCTTAAAATCTCCATGAAGGGAAAGGGTATCCACTGTTCTCCGGCATGAAGGGATAGGTAGTATCCAAGGCTATGGTCCCCTTTTTCGGGATAGTGGTCAAAGGCGTTGATCATTTCTTTTAGTCCTGTCGTCGGGTAAGAGGCCTGTTCAATGCTGTCCTTGATTCTAGCCCACGCCCTCGATAATTTTTCGGAGTACCTCCATTCGGCACTCAGGTCAGTCACCTCGAGCTCTTTGAATGTGGTTAAAAACTCCTTCAAAGAATCGATCACCTTTTGGGGGGTCTTGAGCGACTCGGTAGAGCGGATCGATTCTAAAAGGGTCTCTGCCGTCAAATAGGTCAAAACCAAAAGGTTGAATCTCCCTGCTGGGAGATTGAGCTCGATATCCTTTTGGCTTTTTTGATCCTTAACTGGTTCTGTTTTGATCTCCTCGTGCATGTGGTGGTAACCATGCACCGATTGTCCGTAGTTGTTCATAAAGGTCTAAATATAACGGATTTTATTAAATGGGAAGCCGATTTTTAACATTCTGGAGCTGAGATGGTTATTTTTTTGATTTTTTTTCAAAAACCTGAAATAGTCGTATGAAGAAGAACCCTGATTTAATATAGCCTTAGGGGATAGGATCTACTTTTTTGAAGCAAAAATGGTTTAAATATTTTCAGATTTTTTCCTCGCCTGCAGGTGAGGGGCAGCAAAGTCGACTTTATCATTATTGGCGTCTAAGAATCTTTAGCTCGATCTATATCGGCTACGCTTTTTTTTATCTCACAAGAAAAAGCTTCAACTTTGCAATGCCTGCGATGATCACTGAGTTAGGAATTACAAAGACCGAACTTGGCTTTTTGGGTTCCATACTTTATATCACCTATGGCGCAAGTAAATTTTTAAGTGGTATATTAGGAGATCGCTCCAACCCTCGCTACTTCATGTCGATTGGTCTGATTATGACCGGAATGTGCAATATTTTTTTCGGCCTATCCTCAAGCATTTTATTCTTTGTTTTATTCTGGGGATTGAACGGCTGGTTTCAAGGTTGGGGTTGGCCACCGATAGCAAAATTATTGACCCATTGGTACTCGCAGTCTGAGAGAGGGCGTTGGTGGGGTGTATGGAACACCTCACATAATCTTGGCGGTGCTTTGATCCCGATTGTTGTCGCAGCTACGGCCCAATTTTTCGGCTGGCGTGTTTCGATGTTTCTGCCTGGTGTCCTCTGCATCGGCATGGGCTTTTTTCTCATGAATCGGCTGCGTGATACGCCCCAATCGCTTGGGCTACCCCCGATTGAAGATTTCCGAAATGACCACGTGATGTCTCAAAAAGAGGAGATGCTTCAGGAAAAAGAGCTTTCCACAAAGGACCTTTTAGTCGAGTATGTCCTAAAAAATCCATATATTTGGGTCCTTTCGGTTACCTATTTCTTTATCTACATGGTGCGCACTGCGATCAATGATTGGGGTCTACTCTACTTTGTAGAGTCGAAGGGGGTGCCTCAAATCGTGGCCAGCTCGTTCATATTTGCCTTTGAAATCGGTGGTTTTTTTGGGAGCTTAGCCGCAGGGTGGATATCAGATACCCTCTTTAAGGGATTGCGAATACCGGTGAACGGACTTTTTGCCGTGGGATCCTGTTTGTCTTGCCTTTTGATGGTTTTAATCCCGGTCAACATGTACCTGTTTTACACGGTTTTTATGTTTTTATCGGGCTTTTTCATTTTTGGCCCACAAATGCTGATCGGCGTAGCCTGTGCCGAGCTTTCGCATAAAAAGGCATCTGGTACGTCCACAGGATTTGCTGGATCTTTTGCCTATCTTGGTGCGGCAACGGCCTCGTTGATTAGTGGTCGGCTCACAGAAATTTACGGTTGGGAAATCTTTTTCCCAAGTCTGAGCCTTTTTAGTCTGATCTCATTTGCGCTTCTTATTCCTCTCTGGAACGTAAAAGCCAATCCACGTTTGAGCTTGGCCGCCAGTAATGAAGAGGTGACCACTGCAGATTTGAAAGAGAAGGAAAACGGATAGGATCGTTCAGCAAATTTGTCGAGGTTTTAGTAAAACTGGCAAACATGCTATAATAATCTTATGTGGGTCTCTTTAACAAACCATTCAGGTTATTCCATACTTTCTTCCACGGCGACTATCGAAGATCTTGTCCAGTTTGCCGTTCATGAAAAAATGCCAGCACTTGCTCTTACCGATACCTGTAATCTTTTCGGAGCGATCGATTTTTATAAAGAGTGCAAAAAAAAGGGGGTCAAGCCCTTGATCGGGATGGAGGCAATGATTGCATCAACATCCAGATTTGATAAGAAGCGTGGCCCCGACGTTTTTGCTACC
Source organism: Chlamydiia bacterium (assembly GCA_964200935.1). GTDB lineage: Bacteria > Chlamydiota > Chlamydiia > Chlamydiales > RGXB01 > RGXB01. The sequence goes on from CAXNCP010000051.1 coordinate 5,393, forward strand.
CCCTGTTATTTCATTGTGAAAAATCGTCAAGGGTATCAAAATCTTTGCGCTCTATCATCCGCTGGCTACATTGAAGGTTTCTATTACACGCCCCGTATCGACAAAGAGCTGATTGAAAAACATTCCGAAGGGCTGATCTGCATTATCGGTTCGTACACAAGCTTTCTGGCAGATCTTGCGTTAAAACAAGATGACACCCTTTTTTATCAAGAGCTTGATTGGTTTAAATCTTTATTTAAGGAAGATCTTTACTTACAAGTAGAGCGCCATCGGATGGACTCTAAAGATCTTGTCTCATTGGGTTTTGATAAGGAGCAGTGGCTATTGCAGCTGCACAATGAGATGGCAGATAAGCAAGAAAGTCTCATCCAAAAATACAAAGAGGTACAGAAAAAAACGGGTATACGTCTTGTAGCAACCAATAACGTGCAGTTCATGCAAAAAAAGGACTACAA
>CAXNCP010000052.1:0-5829 GCA_964200935.1 Chlamydiia bacterium
CTGTCCCTGGCCCGCCGGTGATGATGTGGATCTTGTCCTGCATGCTTTTTTCAATTGCCCATTTTTGCTCAGAAGCGAATTCAATGTTGAGTTTTTCTTGGGCCCAATCAATCGCTTTTTCGGTATCAACAGATCTCAAAAAACAGGGGCTATTTTTGAGGCGGCCGATTTCATCTACGATAGACATTTCACATTCAAACATCTGCTTGGTCCATAGGATCATGTCCTCGCAATGTTCATGGGGAAATAGTCCAATCAGCCGTCCGCCTGAAATGAGTGGCTGCACCTCTTTTTTGATGAGTTCCTCTTCCACCTCTAAAAGGGTGCTGCCATGTTTAGTTAAACCCGATAGGGGATAGCAGGAGTGCCCCTCATCGCATAAAACGCGCAATATGTGCTCAATTCCCGATTGAATACGATCTTTTGACTCTTTGTCGATGCCTATCTCCTGAGCCAACGCGTCGGCTGTTTTGAAGCCTATGCCATGGATGTCCCGTGCAAGCTGGTAGGGGTTATTTTGGATGATTTCAAGCGTCTCTTCTTTGTAGCGACGATAAATTTTTTGCGCCATCGATAAGCTGACATTGTGTCCGCGTAAAAAAACCATCACATTCCGAATTGCACCTTGCTCAACCCAGGAGGCCTTGATTTTTTCGAGCCTTTTTTCTCCTATCCCTTCGACCTCTTCCAATCGTTCAATCTTGTGGTCTAAGATATCGAAAGTCTTGGTTCCAAAATAATCTACAATCCTCTTGGCATAAGTCGGCCCAATCCCTTTAATCGCACCCGATTCTAGGTATCGCTCAATCCCTTTTAGATCTTTTGGGAGACTGATCTCAAAGGCATCTACGACAAATTGCCTGCCAAAGGAGGGGTGGTGTTTCCAAGTTCCATCTGCTGTTATGATTTCACCTGCAGCAATCGGCATCAAACTACCAACGATGACAACAGCCTCTTTATGAACTGGGCTTTTCAATCGGGCAACAGTGTAACCGTTCTCTTCATTTTGGTAGACAATCTGGTCAATTGTTCCGGATAGAGTTTCGAGCATCTGGGCAGTTTAACGTAATCGCCCCTTTTGTACCAATTTTCTATTTTAAAAAAAATTTTACTAATCTTAAAATAAAAAATTTTATATATTTTTTTAAATCAGAAAATGTTTTAAAATTTACTAAAATTTTCCTTCAATAGAGCAAATAACTTAAAAAAATAGGGGTACTCGGTGCGTTTGTCTAATTTGTCTTTATCTGATTTTCACAAAATATCCGAATTAGCCTCCACAATCACTACTGCATACTCTACCGATTTGGATTTAAAACAAGCCGAGTTAGATGGTCAATTGCCTCTTGAAGTATCACAACTGATGGTGGGGAAAATGAACACTTGTACAACTCGTTTAGCCCTGCAATACCCCCAACATCAGGACAAGATTCTTAATGCATCCCTTTTTTCTTCAGTTCTACCTTGTCTTTTGGCATTTGCGCCCCAGTCCTCGGTGGCTAGAAAAATCGGTAGAACCTTTCAAAAATTAGCTCCCTATTCTTTAGTTTTGGATGTCATCAATGTAGTGGTATTTTACCAGCTCAGTTGCTATCTGGTTGCCGCGGGTTGTTTAACTGGACTTGTCTGTTCCCAGATCCAAAGAAGACAGATGCTCCCTTTGAAGGTGCACCGTTTGATCCAAAGCTTAGAATTTTTTCACCCTATTTATCTTTTACTAACCCCCACTCAATCCCGATGGTTTCTCATCAAGAAAGGGCACGCTCTTTTAGATTTGGCGACACGGTTAAGTAATATGCTGATCCGGCATCCCCTTTGGGTCTGGCTCGAAACTCCTCACCTAAAAGTTGTAGATAAAGATCTCGTTCAAGAGTGGGTTCAACACATAAAAAACCCATCCCACGCATTTTTTTGGATAGAGTTTGATCCCGACTCCATTCATCGCATTCCCGATATTTTTGAGAAAAAAATTGACGATGTTTTGGAGAATAGTCAGCCTGAAGAAATCTCACAGCTTCTTTTAGAAAGGCTCAAAAGGTTGGGAAGAGATATTGAACAATTTCCAGGCTTGAATAAACTCATCACGGGTTACACAACTGGCCAATTTATAGACCAGGTGCCCCCATGTTTAAATCTTTTTAACAAAATAGCGAATCTTTGCTTCAGAAATTTACTGAAAAAAAACGATGAAGATTTCTTGATGAAGGTGGGGGAATTGAGTTCTGCTGGATCGCAATGCTCCGACCGTTGGGTGGCTGACATGTCTGAATTGTCTGGTGTCCACAAAACCTTTGAAGAAGAGATCCATGACAAATTTTCTCAAATTCGGTCCGAAATGTTGAACGAAGAAATCGATAGGTTTCTTCGCGGTAAAAATCAAGATCGCCTAAGGTTGAATGCGGGTGGGTTTAGAAATGTCCACTTCTATGAAATTGTCCATTTATCACTCAGAAAATCTTTTCGAACCAGTTTGGCGGAGGCCTCCTTAGCCTCCTCAGCCCACCAAGTCAGTGGATTGGGTCTACTTCAAATGTATTTTCAAAAAAAAATATTTGGACTTATCTTAAGACTTAATCAAAATAGAATCTTCTGGGAAGAAAGATTGAAGGATCTTTTGATACCAAAAATCATTCAAGATAGCCTTGGCCATCCAAGGGAATTTAGAGAAATTCCAAATCAGCAACTGCTCGGTTGGATATCAAGGGTGAATGAACGCTATGATTTGGTGACGGGAGATGGCGAAATGCATCCCTCCTTTTTTAATACATACGAAGTCGATGGGACTTTACAATTTGAACTCACCTCTTTAGGTGTGCAATTAGTGCTTCTCGATTTGGGTATTTTTAAGTTGGAGAAATTTTAAAAAAGGACTAGACGTCATTTTTTATTTAGGCTATCTCCTAATCAAATCACTAGGTGAACTTTGATGGAAAAAGAGATTTTGGTCGCCAAACATTGCGTCCCATGTTCTTTAGGTGCATCGCCTTTAAATGCTCAACAAATCTCTCCTCTTTTTAACCAGCTTGATGGTTGGGTTCTAGTGGGAGAAAAAAGCATCGAAAAAACGTTTCATTTCAAGGATTTTTCTAAACCTTTACAGCTTTTGAATGCCATCGCCTTTATTGCTGAAGCCCAAGGACACCATCCCGATTTTGAACTTACTTGGGGGCGCCTTTTTATCCGTTTATACACACATAAAATCGAAGGGCTGAGTCTCAACGATTTTATTGTAGCAAAAAAGATCGATGAGCTGGTGAAGGTGAGCTCATGATTGTTTTAGAAGCCAAGGGAATTCAAGCAACATTTGATCCTGAGCATGGATTGAATATGATGAGCCTGGTGATTGAGGGGCATGAGCTGATCGCACAATCGACCAAAAATGGTTTTTTGGAAAGCTCGCGCGGTCTTGGCCCTTTGATCGGGCCCCACTTTTATCATCGTGTTTCTGATACAATCCCTTATCTGGATAGCCAAACAATAGACCTTCTCTCTAAAAAAATCCGGTTTCGACAAGATCCAGAACCTTTTTCACACGGAATTGGCCGTTATGTCCCCTGGAAAATTCTCCATCAAGGTCCCAAGAGTTTTAAAGCCTGCCTTGATTCGCACGACCAGATAGCTGGCATTACCTTGGCAGAGATCGAGGGCTTTGATTTTTTCATGGAATTTGAAGCTGAAGTATCCCATCGTCAAATCACAATCCGCTATTCGGCAAAAAGCTCCTCACAGCCCGTTGTGGTTGGATTACACACCTATTATGCGCTCGATTCAATGATGAAGACATGTGATCTCATGGGTGCCCCTTTTTATTTCGATAAATTGAATAAAAAAGCTGTCCCTCCCGACTGGTTTTCGGATCAAGGACTACGTATCCCCCTAAATAAACCCCTGGATTACACCTTTTCTCCCCAGATCAACAAAGAGGGATTTGGTGAGGTAGAGGTGAAAAGGGGGGTATCGACCCTGTTAGTTCAAGCAAAAGCAACGCCCGATTTATCTTTCCAGCTATACAGGGGAGAGGATAGCCCTTTTATTTGTATAGAGCCGATAGCAGCGATAAATCCGAGGATAGTAACACAAAAAAACGCCTCTATTGAGGTGAGGATCTCATTATAATGAAAAATTTTCTGCGCTATACTGTAGCCCCACTTTTTTTAATGATTTCCACACCACTATTCGCATTTTTATTTTGGTACACAGCTACAAAGCTTGATGGTTCTGTCTATGCCCTTACCGATTTCTTTTCAAGGCAGGGGATTTTAGAGGGGTTGTATTTGATCCTATCTCCAGTCTTTTTTGGTTCTAAATTTGCGTGGAGCGTCATCGCTGCTTTTTCGTTTTTTGAAATCTTGTTAATGAAAATCGTACCGGGAAAAACCTATTTCGGCCCCACGACCGCTGGGGGAAACACACCGGTTTATAAAGAAAACGGTTTGGCCTGTTTTTTGATCACAATCACCCTTTTTATCGGTGCTGCAACTTTCTTTCCAACATTCAATCCTGCCCTTTTTTATACCCATATGGGGGAATTCATTGGAGCGATGAACCTTTTTAGCCTGGCTTTTTGCGCTTTTCTATACCTGAAGGGGCGCTTTTTTCCCTCTTCATCGGATCATGGCGTTTCCAATAACCTGATCTTTGATTTTTACTGGGGGACGGAGCTCTATCCCCGGGTTTTCGGAATAGATCTAAAACAGTGGACGAATTGCCGCTTTGGGATGATGAGTTGGCCCTTGATCATTTTGTCGTTCCTTTACTACCAGCATCAGACATACGGACTCCATTTGGCCATGATCGTGAGCGTCGCTTTACAGCTTCTCTATGTGACTAAGTTCTTTGTCTGGGAAAAAGGGTATATGCGATCGATCGATATCATGCACGACCGTGCCGGATATTATATCTGCTGGGGCTGTTTGGTTTGGCTCCCCGTTGTGTACACCTCACCCGCACTTTTTATTGTTAACCTTCCGGAAACGCTCAATTTCATTACCGCTTTTATTGTCTTTGTTTTAGGGGGTGCAGCAATCTTGGGTAATTTCTGGTGCGATTATCAAAGGATGGTGCTGAGAGAGGAATATCAAAAAACGAAAAAGCTCTTAAGTGTAGGCTACATCGAAGCGATATCCAAAGAGGGGGAAGATTGTGGAAATAAATACCCATTGATCACCACGGGTCTTTGGGGAATTTCGAGAAACTTCCGTTATGTTTTAGAACTTTTAGGGGCGTTTTTGTGGACGCTTCCGGCCGGCTTTTTTTTACCGCTACCTTGGTTCTATTTTGTATTTTTGACGATTCTTTTAGTCGATCGGGCAAACCGCAACGATTTTCGCTGCCATCGCCGCTACAAAGAAGACTGGGTGTTATACTGCAAACAAGTCCCTTATAAGATCATCCCGTGGATTTATTAGAGATCGCGAAGATCAAGACAATTATAAGTGGGCCCTTTTAAGGATATCAAGAAGGGTGCTGTGAATTGTGGATGTCGATTGACGAATTGCCTCTTTGATCCTTTCTCGATCCATTTGGCTAATCAAAACCCCTTTTTCCACTTGGAGCTCGCTGTAATAATTTTCTGCCTGATTCAGAAGGCTTTTGCCATCCAGAATCAACTCTTCGATCTGGGATCGGCTGAATGTTTCATGCTCGTCAAATACCGAGCGATCAAAATTAGGGTCATTTAAAGCGTCAATATAGTCTTTATAGAGGGCAAAGGTCGCATCAAAAGCCCCCTCTTCATCCATATTCCACTTTTTCGATTCAACCCGAATGAAAAGTTCGATCGGATCAAAAGCTGCAAAAATTTTTACAAAAGGTTTGATTAATTTTCCT
>CAXNCP010000053.1:0-5799 GCA_964200935.1 Chlamydiia bacterium
GAGCGGTGAAACAATCTTGATGAGAGAATGGCAACATCTATTCAATGAAAAAGAGGAGTTTACCGTTTTTACAAGGCCATTTCAATATGGAGGGCCTTATACGGCCCCTAGGCTGTGGCAAAAAATTTAGGTTTGTAGAATATCGACGAGTTTGTGATTCGGATTTTGTTTGATCGCATATTCTTTCTCCCATGTGCTTTGGAAAAGGACGATCGGCCTTTTTTCTGCATCAAAAGCTAGAATCGCTGTTGTGTTTTTCTTAAAGGTTTTCAAATCACCAATCAGCCATGCAGAGCATTGAAATGACAGGGGAGTGATAGTGGTTTCAACGTTGTACTCATCCTTTAAACGCCACTCAAGCACCTCAAATTGCAATCTGCCAACGGCTGCAAAAATTGGATCAGGGGATGTCTCTTCTTTGAGGAGCAAAATCGCCCCCTCGTTTGAGAGCTGTTCACACCCTTTATCGAAAGATTTTCTCCCCGAAACCTCCTTGGGGCGAATTCGGGCAAAAAATTCGGGTTGAAACTGGGGCAATGGTTTGAATCGAAAGCCCCCTTTAGTCGTAGATATTGTGTCGTTGATCTGAAAAGAGCCGTTGGATGCAATACCTATAATATCCCCGGCAACCGCCGATTCGATCGTCACTTGATCGCTACCACTCAATTGGCTGGGCCTGGAAATCCGTGACGAACTTTTCAGGCGATGGTTCAATACAAGCATATCCTTTTCGAATAATCCCGATACAATTCGGAAAAAGGCGGTGACCCCGCGGTGGTGTTTATCCAGGTTAGCTTGTAATTTAAAACAGTAGGCGCTGAAAGGGGAATCGATGGGATCGATAAAAATTGGCTTTTCATCCGCCCCTATTGCTTCGTAAGGTTTGGGTGAGGGGGCAAGCTCAATAAAGGCATCAAAAAAAGGTTCTACACCGAAGTTTGTTAATGCAGATCCAAAAAAAACGGGGGAGAGCTTAGCGTCTAAAAAGTCCTCAAGTACAAACGGATTACCTGCCATTTCTAAAAGCTCAAGGTCATCCTCTAGTTGAGTACACTCTTGTGGATTTAAAAAACTTTTGAGCTCCGCTCTTAATACTTTATGCATCAAAGCTTTTTTGGCGCCGCCAGCTGCGGTCTTTTCAAAGACGATGAGCTGTTGATCTCTTCTATCGTATACGCCTTTAAAATCACGTCCCCCTCCGATCGGCCAATTCATTGGTGTAGCCAAAATCCCTAGGACCTTTTCTACCTCGTTGAGCAGATCGATCGGCTCAAGCCCCGGCATGTCCATTTTATTGACAAAGGTCATCACGGGTATTTTTCTGAGGCGGCAGGCCTCAAAAAGTTTGATGGTCTGCTTTTCTACCCCTTTGGCCGCATCGATCACCATGATAGCGCAATCGGCCGCAGTCAGAGTCCGGTAGGTATCGACAGAGAAGTCCTCGTGCCCCGGAGTGTCAAGAATGTTGATCACCTTGTCTTTATAGTGAAATTGCATCGCAGAGGCGGTGATCGAGATCCCACGCTCTCTTTCCATGCTCATCCAGTCAGAATGGGCCCCTTTTCTCCCTTTCCTACCCGCAACCATCCCGGCAGTATTCAATACATCCGAGTAGAGCAGCAGCTTTTCGGTCAGTGTGGTTTTCCCGGCGTCCGGATGGGAGATGATGGCAAAAGTCCTTCTTTTCAGGATCTCTGATTCTAGGTGAGTTTGGGTGATCATGAGGACAAGATTAAGCTCTTTTACTTAATTTCTCAAGGTTTTAGCGGTTAAGCAACAAAAGCAAATAGGATTAAATATTTTTTAAAAAACAAAGAAAAGCTCCCCCAGCCTGAGGCAAAAGGGGGAGCAATAAGATCTTCAAGAACTACATCCAATCTCGAATTTCTGGATCATCACGGAGCGCAGGTGGTATGAAAGGTGTTAAGTCATCTGGACGGATCCTAGATTTCAAGGCAGCTAGCACTATATCTTTGTTACTATGTAGCTTTTCTGAAGCTAAATCTAGAGTATGAGCATCTTTTTCTACGGCAGCTAGTACTACATCTTGGTCCTCTTTTAGTCTTTCTGAAGCAATTTCTAAAGCCAAGTAGACGTTGGTATCCGATGTTTTTGTGCTCGGTACGCATTGTTTAATAATTGCGAGCATGAATTGTTTGTCATCTTTTAGTCTATCTGAAGCGCAATTTATCAAGTGAGGCGACAGCGTGTTATGAGCATTCAAAAGGAGCTCTCTAGAATGAGGAAAAAGGCTAGTACCTGGGATAAATTGACGCACCCCCATTAAAAAAAGTGTTCGTTTTATACCATGCTTTTTAATAAGCATACTCACTAATTTATCTACGGTTTCTTGTGGGATTTTTGAACAAAAATCGTAAGATAAATGAAAGAGTGGGGAATCATCATGCAAAGCATCATCTAAGAATTCGATAGTCGAAAAGTCGTCAAGCGCGGGAAGCTCATTAATTGCTTTTATCAAAAGAGGACGGAATCGATGACCTTCTTCACTAAATACTAGGACGTTTGAAAATTCTTTAAAATTTTTCGAAGCAACGAGAAGCTCCTCGATACCTGGTGTAAATTTTGCCCCTAAAATTGTTTTTAGAAAAGACAGGACCTGTTCTTTTTGCTCTAAAAAGGCCTCTTGAGAAATACTGCGGAATGTTTTACAGGTCCCTCCCATAAGGCGTTGATTTTCTAATGGCAAATTCGTGAAAATTCTCACTAAAAGCTCTTGAGGTAAAACTGTAATACCCGAGGACGGGTTTTGCTGTTGTTGTGCCGTTTCTACTGGGCTTGAATCTGTTCTTTCTACCGGATTCATTATTCCCCCTACTTGATAATAAATTTATCTATTATGTTCCCTTAATTATAATACTTTTTTTAATAAAATACAATAGTAAATTTCAGGATGTAAGTATAATAGAAAGAGTGGGTTAACTGAAGAGGCAAAAGGCTTTTTTGGCCCTGGTCATCGCCGTGTACAGGTGCTCGGTCAAAAGGGGTTCCTTGGAGGAGGGGAGCAAGATATCAACCTCTTCATATTCAGAGCCTTGGCTTTTATGGATGGAGATTGCGTAGCTAATCTCATAGGGGGGGAGCAGCATAAGCGCGATGGGGTTTTCTAAGTGGGGGAAATAGGCGAGTTGCTCTGCCCCTTTTTTATCGAACAGATGCACCCCCTCCTGGCCATTATAGAGCTGCATCGGATCACTATTTTGGGTGATCATAATCGGGACCAATAAATAGCGCCCTTTTTGCTCTTTTAGAAGGTTGAAGATTCGATTTGAGAGCTCTACCGATCCGTGCGGTCCTACGCGCATTGAAGAGAGGATTTTATAGCGTGAAGAGAAGTTAGGGGTGGGTCTTAGGTCAACGGGTTGATCGAAACGGGATAAGATTTTCTCCAATTGAAATGACTCCAAAGAGCGTGTTGTAGGCATAACCCCATCAAACAATCGGTTTGCTTGGTCGATGAGCTCTTTATTTTCTGCACGCATCGATCCAGGTAAAAAATGGGTTGGGAAAAGCTTGCTTTGAAGCAACCATTTAAACGGTGCACCCCCTTCGATCGGGGGGAGCTGACGCGGATCACCCAAAAAAATCACCCTGCTGGTAGGTTTAAGGGACTTTAAGAAAAGGTTCATCATATCCCCATCAATCATAGAGGACTCATCTACGATGATGAGGTCATGATCCACAACCGTCTTCAAAGGGGCTTTGAGGCCTTTGGAAATACGCAAAACCCGATGGAGGGTTTCCACATCGATCTGCTCCATAGCCCCTTTGGGGATCTGTTTTGCCAGATGGTGTACCGCTTTTGCTGTTTGTGCAGCTATTAGGATCCTAGGCTTTCGTTGAAAAATCGGTTCGAAAGAGGCTACAAAAAGGGGGATCAAACAAGAGATGGTGAATGTTTTGCCAGAGCCTGGGCCCCCTTGTAGTAAGAGTGTTGGGGTTTTAAAGATCGCCTCGAGTGCTTTTTTTTGCTCCTCATTGAGTCTTGGATCGGTTTGTCCACTTCTTGGTATTTCAACAGCCTTGAGAGAAGAGCGCGCTTGAGCAAGCTTTTCAAGCTGTTTCATCTGGGTGTAAAAACGGTCGAGGTAAATTGTTCCGCTTTCATAGATGCAACCCGCTTCAATCAATGGGGCACATTCGGCTTTAGAGTACTCTAGCCCATAGGAGCCGGAGGAGGTTTTTCGGATCAAGGACTCTAAAATCGGGCGTGGAACATTTCTCCATTTAAAGGACATAGTGGACCTCATTACGCAAGAAAATAAAATGCATTTCAACCTGATCCTTCATTGAGGGGTAGATGTTCTGAATCGCCTCTTTGTAAAGCTTGCCCTGCTCATCGTAGTGGAAAGCCTCCATGAGCTCTTCTGTCGATAGGCTTCTTGGATGTGTGAGCTTATAGTCGATGATATGGATCTTATTTTCAAAAAATAAAAGAAGATCAAAGACCCCTTCGACGCGCTGATTTTCTCTATAGAAAGAAAAAGGGGATTCGGTGATTCGGCAAAAAGGATGGACCTCTTTGAGCGGCTTTTTCTCGATCAGAATATTTAGGACATAATGGACCTTTTTCAATATGTACTCTTTATAGGGGGCAAAAGGGGTCAATAGAAGCGCCTTATCGACGATCGGTTCGATGACCGAGTCGTCAAGAACTTTAGATTGGTCGTTAAAAATCTTTTCTAGGATTTTATGGATAAAGATACCCGAATCTGCCCCTAAAGGGAGCTCATCAGCCCCTGTTACAGCTTTTTCAATCTCTGTCTCTAAGAAATCCATCGAGCTAAACGAGAGAGAGGCCTCTTTTTTGGGGTATAGCTTAAAGGGGTATTCAAATGGGCACTCATCCAAATCCGGGACAGTAATCTCTTTTTGATGCCCCTCAATAACAAAAGATGTGACGTGTACCAGGGTGTTTTTAAATACCTCTTTCAAGGATTCAAAGGAGAGATTTAGACCTATTTTTTCCAAAAAAGAGGTCATGGTGCTAGGCCTTGAAGGGATCACAGGTATGATCAATTTTTCTCTAGAGCGGGTGCAAGCTACATAAAGCAAACGCCTTTTTTCAAGAACATCTTCCTCGCTCAGCTCTTTTTTTCGATCATCAGTTGAAAGAGATAAAGCGATCGTTGTCTCGTATTCCAGACCTTTGGACGAAAAAGTCGTGATCAATTCTACCCCGTTATTCTTTCCATTCTCTTCATCAAAAGTGTTGTTGTTGTAATAGATCTCCTCATAAAGTTCTAACAGATCTTCTATTGAGCAAAGCGGTCTTTGAAGCAAAAGGGGAAAAAGGGGCGTGTTATCAAAAGCAAGTATAAAGGAATTGAAGTCTTTATCCATAGCATTTTGCCGTATAATTCTTATCGCTTGGACTGTATCGATAAAACTTTTTGAACGGGATTCTTCCCCTTCACTAAGAAGCTCTTTTTTAACAATAAAATGGTAGCTTCTCAGGGCCCGTTGATCAAAAGGGTCTTGAATCAATTTAAGAAGCTGCGTGAACTGCTGAAAACAGAGACGATCCTTCAAAGGGGTTTTGTCGACCCGTTTCACAGGGATCCGGTTTTGGGATAAAAAAAGTTCTATCTGGGTCGCTTCATAACGATTGTTCACCAAAATAGCGGTTTTACAGTAGTCGATTTCCTCCCGATGCAATAAAGATAAGAGCCACGGATAAAGAACATTTTTAATCGCCTCTTTATTTTCAAGCTTCTCTTCAAATACGACAAGCTCTATCGGATGGGGAACCCCCGCCTCTTTTCTGCCCGATAGCACGGG
>CAXNCP010000054.1:0-5695 GCA_964200935.1 Chlamydiia bacterium
CCCCTAACACCCCTCTTTTCACATCAAAAGATTCAAGAGAGCAGCATTGAGCTTGCGAATCTGGACATCGATCTCGTCGATTATGTCTTTGCCTCTTTAGATGAAAAAGAGTTTGCTGAGCGGCTCATTGCAGCTAAGAGGATCCAAGATTGCCTCCATTTTGAAAGTAAAACTTTGAGTCTGCAAGGACTGAATCTCACCTCTATACCGGAAAAATTGGCCGATTTACAGTTTTTAGACGATCTTTTCCTCCATTGTAATCAACTGAAAACATTTCCGGCTGTCCTCTTCAAAATGCCGTTTCTAAAATCGATCCATTTGAGCGAAAATCTTCTGGAAGAAATTCCAAGCGAGATCAAAAAGTTTGTCTATCTTCACACCTTAAATCTCAGAAATAATCGGCTCACCACGATACCAGAGGACATTCAAGAGATGATGTCACTCCGTTCGCTGGATTTATCATCAAACCAGATCACGATCATCCCCCCCTCTTTGTGCAAAATACCTAACCTGATGGTATTGAATTTAGAAAACAACCTTTTAAAGGATCTCCCTCATGAGTTCAAAAAGCTTAAAGTTCTGAAGGAGCTTTCCCTCGCCAAAAATCCGTTGGAAGAGCCAGACAGAATCCTTTTACCACGACGATTATCCCGTTTATCTCTTAGAGGGATAGGGTTAAAACAGATCCCAAAATCGGTAACAGAGCTCAGGCATTTGAGTGCACTCAATTTGAGCGAAAATCAGATCGAAACGATTGACCCCTCATTGTATGATTGTAAGGAGCTTGCTTACTTGAATCTCTCCTCAAATCAGATACGCAATTTCCCAAGTGGACTGTCCAGGCTCAAAAAAATGTTGAAGATCCAAATTTCGGAAAATTACCTCGAGGAATTCCCAAAAGGGATTCTCGGATTTCGCCTCTTGGAGACCCTTGATCTGAAAATGAATCGGATCGGGGATATCCCAGAGAGGATTCATGTCCTTCAACGATTGAAACACCTCCATATCCAATCGAACCAGCTTAGCCAGCTCCCCGCAACTCTTGGTCTACTTTCGAATTTAGAGTCCATTCATCTAGATGATAATCAATTCAAGAAAGTACCCTCCCCGATCTGTAAGTTGCGCTCTTTAGAAAAATTATCGATGAGGGCCAACAAAATTCAAAAATTCCCCTCGGATTTAGACCAGCTAACAAACCTTAAAGAGCTGAATCTGGCAGGGAATTATATCGAGGAGATCCCGGAAGAAATTGAGCAGATCAGCAAGCTTCATATTTTGGATCTAGAGAAAAACAAAATAGGCTTCATCTCCCCTAAGCTCTCCTCTCTTGTCCATCTTCGTCACCTCAACCTTGCAAAAAACCTGCTTCAAGAAATGCCGATACTCCCCTCTCATCTCAAAGAAAATCGTGGTCTTTATTTAACCGGCAACCCTTTTCTGGATATTCAAGAGGATAGGGAACTCTCAAACGAGCTTTCGGAAGATTAATGTGAAAGGCCGCTTTTGGTTTATTTCTAGCAAGGTTTTAAAAAGGGTAGTGGATGTGCATCGCCTCTTTAATCTCTTCCATTTTTTTTGCACCCACCTTCAGGGCTTGTTTTGTCCCTTCATGAAGAATGTCTAGAGCTTGTTTGGGCTTCTCTTTGAGTTCATTACGCCTTTCCCGAATCGGTGCAATGAAATCTTCTAAAACCTGGATCAAGTGGCGCTTAATTGTCATATCTCCTAAGCCACCCCTCTGGTAATGGGCTTTGAGATCCTCCACACGAGTGGGGTCCGGATCAAAAGCATCCAGGTAGGAAAATACCACATTTCCCTCTATCTTACCCGGATCACTTACCTTCAAATGATCGGGGTCTGTGTACATCTTTTTGACAATCTCCTCGATTTGACTGTGGGTTGCATCGAGAGTCAGTGCATTACCTAATGATTTGGACATTTTGGATTTCCCATCGGGGCCCAAAAGTCGCGGGCAATCGGAAAACATAGGGGTCGCTTCCCTCAATACGTCAGTTTTATAGACCGCATTGAATCGACGGACAATTTCGTTTGTCTGCTCCAATATTGGAACCTGGTCGGCACCCACTGGAATGAGTTCACCGGAAAAAAGGGTGATGTCGGCCGCTTGAGAAACAGGATAGATCATGAAGCCCGCGGTGACGTTGTCCTCTAAACCTTTTTGCTGCATCTCCGATTTTACCGTAGGATTATGCTTGAGCCGATTGTATGTAACCATGTTGAGGAAGTAGAAAGTCAACTCGAAAAGCTGGGGGATCTGGGATTGGATGAAAAAAGTGGTTTTCGCCGGATCGATCCCAACCGCTAAATAGTCGAGCATCACCTCGAGTATATTTTTTCGGACTTTTTCGGGATGGTCGTAATTGTCGGTCAAAGCTTGAGCATCAGCGATCATGACAAACTGCTCATGGTCTTTTTGTAGCGAAACACGATTTTTCAAGGATCCAACATAGTGGCCTAAATGGAGCTGCCCTGTGGGGCGATCTCCTGTCAGAATTCTTTTTTTCATCACGCTATTCTTGCCAACTTCCCCTATTTCATGCGATAGTTTTTTTAATGGATAAACAAGACGCACCTACCCCATCTACGCCTTTGCCCGAAAAAATCGGCCATTACCTGGTCAAAAAACTGATCGGCAAAGGGGGCATGGGTGAGGTCTATTTATGCTTTGATCCTCATACCGAAAGAGATGTTGCGCTCAAACGGATCCGCCCTGAAATGCATGAGATCCCCTTGATTCGGCAACGTTTTTTGAAAGAGGCAAAGATCGCAGCACAGCTTACCCACCCAGCGATTTTAGCCGTCTATTCGATTGAGGAGGGGGATAAAGACATTTTCTACGTCATGCCCTTCATTCAGGGTAAAACATTGAAGGCACTTTTAGCCGAATTCAGAAAATCCAAGGCTTCAACCATCCACCTTGTCCGCGATTTTTTAACCGTCTGCCATGCGGTTCAATATGCCCATTCCAAGGGAGTTTTACACCGTGATCTGAAGCCAGAAAACATCTTAATCGGCCCTTTCAATGAGGTGATGATCTACGATTTTGGGCTTGCTGAGTATGCAGACATGACCGACGACTCTTTTGATGAGATGCCGGTACTCAAATCTCACCCGGACCTTACCCGAGTTGGGAAAATTGTCGGAACAATCACCTACATGGCTCCTGAGAGAATCCTGGAAAAATTGGACACAATACAGAGCGACATTTATTCCTTGGGTGTCATTTTATACCAAATCTTAACTCTAAGACACCCTTTTAGGCGCGTATCGGTCAAACAATTTAAGCAGGAGGTGGGAAACGAAAAGGTCAATGATCCGATCGATGTTGCCCCTATGCGTGAAATCCCCCCTCTTTTGGCAAAAATTGCTATGAAGTCTTTGTCCTTCAAAAAAGAGGAGCGGTACCAGAGCTTGAGGGATATGATTGCCGATCTTGAGCACTACTTTGAGGGTAAGGCCGATTGGGTCTTTTCAGCAAGGCTAGATCCCAAAAATGGTGCAGATTGGGAATTTCAAGAGACAGTTGTTCTCAAGCAGACCCACGATTGGGCAATTTACATGCTCTCCTCCTCCTTATTTGCAGGGAACGTGCGACTTTCATCACACATCACTTTCCAAAAAGGGTCTGAAGGGATCGGGTTTCTATTGGGCGTGGCCCACAAGTTTGACCAAAAAGGGCTCGATTCGGGACTCACCGTCTGGCTGATGCCCAATCAGGTCAAGCTCATGCGGGCAGGGATTGTTTTGAAGACCATAAATGCCCCTGAAATCCGAGAAGAGGAGAGTTGTGAGGTAGAAATTGAAAAACTCTATGAATCGATACAGCTCAAGATCAACCAGGAACTGCTCTTCCATTTCCCGATATTTCTACCGGTTATCGGTGCCCATGTGGGGCTAGTCTATAAAGATCTCAATTACCGAATGAAAAACTTCTCTGTTTATCAAGGATCATATAACGCTCGCATCGGCTGCCTAACGATACCCGATACGTTCTTCGCCAATCAACTTTATGAAAAAGCCTACGATGAGTATCGGCGGATCATCCACTCCTTTGAAAGGCGCTCCGAGGGGTTGATTGCAGCCTTTAGATGTGGTCTCACCCTTTTAGAATTGAATCGAACAGAGGAGGCTTTCGAGGCCTTTGAAAAATTGCACAAAACCCAAAAAGGGGTCTTAGAGTGGCTCGGCAAAGGGCTTGCCTACCGCAAGTTGCAAGACCCGCAAGAAGAGGCTAAATGTTACGAAATAGCACTCAATCTCTTTGAAAAAGATCCGAACCTCATTTTGATTGAGGAGGAGATCCTTTTTAGAATGGAGCAATCAAAAGAAGAGAGTCGACTAGGGCCCTATCTATTCGCTCTACTGTTAATCCGCTATCGGTTGATAGATCGGAATCACCCCTCGATTCAGGAACTTGTAGAAAAATTAGATTTCCCCCCCTTTCTTGGGGAATTCTCCGAGGAGGCGGTGATCGCTTTGTACTTGATGAAAACTAAAGTGCTAGAGTCTTTGGGGCTTGATGAGGCGAAAGAGTTTTTAGAATCAATCGATGATCCAAAATCCATCCTCATGAAAAAATTTCAGGACTGGGTGATGGAAAAACCGCATAAAGGGGAAAAGGGGATCCTTTACAGCCTGATCAAGGGGCAAAAAAATAAATCCCTTTTGATCCCCTTCAATGAGTATTTGCCCTTAGAGCTCAAAATGATCCGGATAAAAAACTAGCGTCTAAAAATTTTTGTTTTTTAGAGCTTTTGTTTCATCATTTCAAGATGATCTTCTAAACGCTTAGAAACAATACCAAAAGCTTGGATCCGCTCTAAGGCTTCGACCCTTTGGCGCACGAAAAACCCCGTTTTTTCAAAATCTGAAACGAGATTTTCCAATTCATAATCGGCTTGAAATGGCTGCATAGAAGAATAGAATTCTTTTTGGGCGGTTGTAGCGTAGGCAAGAAGCAGAGGATGCATTTCTAGCGGCATTTCCCGCATCAGTGTCCAAAAACCGGTTACGTTGAGTGTAGGGATCATGCACATCAGTGCTTTGGGGGGGAAATGGGCTAAAACTTTTGCCATCATATAATGAAAGCGGCTATCTTTAGCCAAAAGGACCAACTCCATGGGGCGTAAAGAGGGCAAGAATTGCAAAAATTCCTGGATGTTTTCCAACTCAAAATCTTCATCATCGAAGTATTGACCCCAAATATCGAGAAATAAAGAAAATGAATCGCCCGATGGAGAATTTGAATTTGGATCCAGGTACAACTCTTCCACCCAGTTCGGGATCTTACTAAAATATAACTCTAATTCGTCCGGGCTAAATACCTGCAAATTGAGTTTGTTTTGAAGAAGTAGAACTGTAAAAATGAAGGAAGTTACCCTCGGATTAGAATTCACCAAACTTGTAACCCAAGCCGGGTTTTGATCCACTAATTCTTTGAGCTTTCTATCCTTTAATAACCGATCGGCCAAAAACGAATTGATATACACCCCATTTTTTCTAAAGCGACGAAGATAGTAGGGAATCCAGCTATACTCTTCATCGTTATGGAAAATCTCCAGGTACTTGGGGTTGAAAAATAATTTATGAAACGCACCGGACTCGATAGAGGGATTGATTGTGTCGTAATCTTTTTTTGTAAAATAGAACAAAAAGAGGAACGGGGTCATCGGAT
>CAXNCP010000055.1:0-5548 GCA_964200935.1 Chlamydiia bacterium
CATCCTGACCTGATGCCCCTATGCGCAAGAATCTTAATAAAAACTTAATTTTTAGAACAACAAGAGTTTGAAATTAAATATTTATTTCATATGGTTTTTATAAATTTTTTTGTTAAAAACTGGTTGTTGAGAACGCTATAGATCGCATGTTCGCATAAGCTCACAGCCAAGTACAAACCCTTTTTCATAAGGGGGGAAGTTGGGGCCAATTGGGAGGCTGTCGCTAAAAAATCGACGGTAAACCTCAAGGGCTTCTTTATGATTTTCAACCACATAAAAGCAATTAGAGATCCATTCGGAACCTTTAATCGTTCCAGTTTGCAAATTGATTGTAAAACGGGAGGTAATTTTCATCTCCCAGTATTTGGACGAGCCAAAAAGGACCACAGGATAAGGGGGCACTGAGTTGACCTTTCGGCGCACCTCTTCAAGGCTATACTCAAAGTCGGTGCCTATCCCACCCTCCAAAAATATGGGGAAGTCGAGATAGAATTCGGCTTGTCTTTCCACAAGTTTGTCGATCCGGTAGGTCATCTTAGCGTCGATGAAGGGATTGATCGCCTGCTCGTTGACATAACCGCCAGTTTTGAGGCTAAAGTCGACTATGTTGGCGCAGGATAAAATGCCTAAAGATTTTGCAGCCCGATTTCCCACCTCCATCACCCCGGGACCACCTCCAGTCACAAGAGCAATTTTAGTGGTTGGATTGAGCAGAGGATGAGATAACGATTGTTTCATCTCCTGTATCCCTTTCAAAAGCAAAGTGAGTTCCTGTTCGAAGTTCGATCCCTTCAGATTAGAGCCATAGACCCCAAAAAAGGTGGCTTTCAAAAATTCTTGCACGCGGTCTTTTGGGACAAACATTCCTGTGTAGCGGCCGGGGCGCTCTATGAATTGCAGACATTTTTTTGTGACTCCATCGACCCAGTGTATCTCAATCCCAAGGCGATAAAGATCGATCATGAATGTCCGATCTTCATGGGTAAAAAATTGATCCGAGGAGCGGGATGCATACTGAAAATAGAGTCGCTTGATCTGTTTTTTTGTCTTGTCAGAAAGAAAAAGTCTTTTTAGGAAATAGGTGGGGAAATGGCGGCAAAAGAGCACACCTTCTGATGTGAATTCTTCCCAGTCGATCCGGTTGAGAAAAAATGTTTCCGGTTGATTGAGTATGTAATTTTGTATGATCATGGAGTCGCTAGGGCTCATCTCGGCCGTCGGTATGGACTCAATGAAGTAGTCTTTGACAATCCAGTCTTTAGGGGTGAGTTTTTGCATCTGGGTGGAGCTTACGACAAAGGTCGCAGCTTTATGCCCTTTTTGACCCGGAGCATTTTTGAACGCCTCAAAAATATTTTGATCATTTGCAAGGAGCGCTTGAAGTCGGTCCCGATCGGAAAAAAAGACATATTCTTTGTAGGGCTCTAAAACATAAAATTCGAGCGGAATCTTTTCAATCGGTTGATCGCTTTTGCCCCAAAATTCATAAATGTCCCCGGAGTTTTTAGTTGTGGGCTCCAAAACAGAGGCCTCGGTGTGCAAATATCCGGGGGGTAACAGCTCATTTTTAACCCGTGCAAAAACCGTACGGATATAGAGTGGCTCCGTCTTGACCAGCAACATCTCATTTTCATGGACATCCCGTTTCAGCAATGAATCCCTTTTTTGGTGCAGCTGCAATAGATGGCGCAAAGATATTTTCTTTTCTAAAGCGAGCCCTAATGTAGGCAACAGCCCATTTATTTGCTCATCATACACCACTTTCCCCTCCAAAAGGGGCAAAAAGCCAATCAACTGTCCATTAATGATCTGAAGATCAAACCGCTCTTTAAAAGATAAAAGGGGGTGCCCGTGCCGATCGCTCCGTTCAAACATTCTGACAAGATAATCGGGTTTTAAAACTAAACGATCCGGATCTTTGGCGAAAAGCTTTCCGACGTATGCCCCTTTGTGGATCTGTTTGAGCATCTCAATCCCTAAAGGGCTTCTTGCTATGAACTCGATTTCGGCACGGATTTTTTTCATACCGTAATCGGTCTCAATTTTTAGAAGAGAGGCATCTAGACCCAGCTGTGCCAACACGCTTTTTAGGTTGAACTGGATCAATTTCGGATCGATCTTGAACCCCAAAAATTGGGCCGAAATGTGTTCGAAAACTACAAAGGCGTGATTTTGCTCGATTTTTTCGATGAATCCATCGGGTGTTGTCAGATCAAACATCGTCAAAAATCTCCTCATAGAGACGAAACCCACGGTTATAGATCCGTCCATTAGTCCCTAGGTTCAGTTTATTGGAAAAAAAGAGTTTATAAGTTTCTAAAGCCTGTTCTCCCGATTCGACTTGGATCAGTGTATTGGATAAATATTCGCCGTGCCGCAGAGTGCCTGTTTGGGCATTTAGCATAAATCTTGAGGTGATTTTTTGTTCCCAATACCCTTTTTCACCAAAGAGTAAAATAGGGGTGATCTCATAGCTGCCTACCTGTCGCCCTACAACCTCCAGGGCAAGTTCCAAATCGGTGCCGTATCCCCCAATGAAGAAGATGGGTAGTTTTACCAGAAACTCGGCTTGTCTTTCGATCATTTTTTCGATCCTGTAGGTCATTTTTCCATCCAAGTGGGGATTCATCGGTTCAAAGGAAAAATTGCAAAGGTGGGCAATCGAGAGTATTTTCAAATCATAAGCGACCTTATTCGCAATCCCCATTACGCCCGGGCCACCCCCTGTTGATACGGCCAATGGGCGTGTCGGATTGAGTAAAGGATGGGCAACGTGGTTTTTGAATTCTTCCAGTCCGATTAGAATCGTCCGAATGTCCTTTTCAATGTCTTTGGAAACGCAACTAGAACCATAGATTCCAATACTTAAGGCTTTGTGATACTCCTCTATCCGGTTCGGGGGTAAAAAAATTCCCGTGTAATCGAGCACCCTTTCACAAAACTGGAGTAATTTATTGGAGAGCCTGTCATACCAGAAAACCTCAATCCCGTGTGCATTCAAGTCCAAAAGAAAAGAGCGATCTGCATGGGAAAAATATCCGGGTGTTTTTTTTGACGGATTTAAAAAATAGATCCGCTTGATCTTTTTACGCACATGCTTTTGGAAGAAAACCCCTCTTAGAAAAAAGGAGGGGAGATAGGTGACAAAAAGGGCCCCTTCAGACTGAATCTCGTTCTGGTTGATCGCGTCCAAAATAGGGGATTCGGGTTGCTCTTTTATAAAACGTTCCAGTAGATCATGGTGCCTTTCATTTCGAATCACCGGTGGAAGTTCTATCATTGAAGAGGGGATTGAAATCCAATTCGAGGAAAGGGGCTCTTTCAGCTGATTCATGGAGGTTAAAAATAGGGCTGATCGCTTTTCCTCGGATGGCGTCAAAGAGAATATGGTTTGGATATTCTCTTGAATATCAAGCGCAGAGTGCAATCCTCTAGGAGAAAAGAAGCTAATTTTCTGCTTGTAGCAAGATTCTTTATAGATTTCAAATGTGGATGAATTTGTATGATGGAGCAATGGGCAATGGAGTGTTTGCGGCGGCAGACATACATCCGAGACTAAGAAAAGTGTTTCGTGTTGAATGGGATGGTACTTGCAAACAGATCCAGATGGGTCTAAAAAAAGGAGTTTTTCGATTTGTTGCTCATTGAAATCGGTTAAAGGGACCGATAAAGGGGGGATGCGGTAGGTTTGTTGCGTCGATTTGAGTGCAACTTTGAATTGATGTTGGTCATGAAGAAATTGGGCTTCATCAAAATTGGCAAGGTGGGCTTTTTTCAACTCTTCGTAGAAGTTTCTTGATTGGACTAAAAAACGGTCATCCTTAATAAAAAGGCGCCCGATCTTTCTCCCTACCCCGAGGGGTAAAAAAGAGTGTACAGAGACGATGATTTCACCCTTTGAAACAAACTTTTCGACCTCGAGTATCTGGAATTTAGCCCCTAAAAGGCGACAGTTGATGTTGGGGTCCAATAAATAGTTTTCTGTTGGATTATGAAATCCTAAAAAAGTTGGAGGGAGTTCTTTGAACAAGACTTTATAGGTATCTTTTTCGGCGCCGATCACCTCGCCATAAGAGCTAAAAAAACCAGGGATGAAGTTGACTGTACCCATAACCCTTACGCTTAGCACATTCTATCTTTTTACTAACTACTTTCTTATAAATTTAAACGCTCAACATGTTGTTAAAAGGTTATTGAGCAAGTCCTCTTGATTTATCTTACAAAAAATCTTAAGCTGAATAGATGCGCATTTTGATCGTTAAGCTATCTTCTATCGGAGACATCATTAAAACCTATCGAGCTTTCTATCAGATCCGATTCAGCTATCCGCAAGCCCACATCTCCTGGGCTGTCGAAGACCGCTATAAAGATACGGTCACTCACCTCAGAGGATTGGATGATGTCATCGCCTTACCCTTTAAAGATGCAAAAAAAGGGAGTTGGACACCCCTCTTCCAAAAACTCAAAGAATTGAGAAAAAAACAGTTCGATATTGTCTTTGATTTTCATGGTAATTTTAAATCGGCAATTGTAACGGGCCTAACGAGAGCAAAAACTAAAATAGGATATGATCGCAAGAGTGTAGCTGAATGGCCAAATCTTCTCGTAACCAATCTAAAAATATCAGCACCCAAATATCTACCTCCCGATGAGCGAAGCCTATTGATTGTAGACGCACTTACCAATAGTAAACGGGCTGCCACTCCACCTTTGAGGCTCGTTCTGGATAAAATGGAGAAGAATGCGATTGAAGAGTTTGTCCACCAAATAGGGCAAAACTTTTTGATGATCTGTCCCTTTTCGGCATGGGATCAAAAAACGTTGGACATCTCGGATTGGATCCGTTGGATTCAGATGATCCGGATGGATTGGGGTTTAAAGATCGTCATCCCTTTTTTTTCGGAAAAAGAGGAGATCGGTGCAAGAAAAATTCAAAGTGAATTTACCCATGTGCATCTTTGGAAAATAGGGTCTCTCAACAAATGGCAGTATCTGATGAGTTTTTCCAAAATGGTGATCGCTGTTGACTCGGCCTCTTTACATCTAGCGGGCGTCACCAATATCCCCACATTTAGTATTTTTGGCCCAACGCTTGACGATGTCTATCGACCCATTGGTGATATCCATAAAAGCTTTCAGGGGAGTTGCCCTTATAACAAGACATTCAATCAAAAATGCAAACTTTTAAGGACGTGTGCTGCACCGTGTTTAAAAAAAGCAGATCTGATGGTGATCCACGAACAATTCAATTCCCATCTTTTGACCTGTTTGAATGCAGCTAAGGCGACTATGCAGCAAATTCAGGCCATGTCCTATGTTTGATGAAACAAGGGATGGTGCCCGAATCGTTCCGATCTCGTTGAAGATCTCTTTATGAAAGAAATTTTTTTGAAAGTTAAATTCCAGATCGATAATCTTTTAAAAAAGTAGATGTTCAATTCCTTCAAAAGAGATACAGCATGCGTAAGTCACAAGATTCGATTCAATTTAGCGGTGTGGATCAAGATGGAAAACCTATCAGTCTTGAAGAATACAGGGGGCGCTGGTT
>CAXNCP010000056.1:0-5546 GCA_964200935.1 Chlamydiia bacterium
TTTCAACACGGTGTTCTCCCTTACTATTTACACCAGCTTGATCGGGTGCAGGGGGCAGCCCATTTTTTTGTCGATCGTGAGAAAGGGTGCAGCCTTATCGAAGAGCTCAGGGCGTCTCTTCCGGGGTATTTAGTGCCTAAATACGTTGAAGAGATCCCCAAAAAAACTTCTAAAACTCCAATCTTTTCTTTACATGCGGTCTAGTGTTTTCAAACCTAGTAGATCAAAACAGATTTCAAACGCTTTTTGAGTTTTATGCAAAAGATGAACCCTTGATGGCTCTTCTTCGACCCCTTCTACACGACAATCTCTAAAAAACTCATTGAATGTCTCCGCAAGATGGAACAAATACTCTGCGATCCGGTGTGGCATAAGATCTCTTCGGACAATGTCCAATACTTCATAGAGCTGATAGAGAGTGATTAAAAGTTTTCTCTCGCTAGGATGGGTCAAGACAATCGGTGCAGCCTGTTTTTTACATTTTTTCAGAATGCTTTTGATCCTTACATAAGAGTACAAATTGAATGCTGCCGTGTTGCCATCAAACCGGAGCATTCGCTCAAAGCTAAAGATGTAGTCCTTGGTTCGAACCGTGGACAGATCAGCGTACTTGATCGCATTCACCCCTAAAATTTTGGCCATCTCATCAATTGTCTTTTCATCCATTTCGTTATTGTAACGTTCGATGAGAATCTCTTTGGCTTTCCCGATCGCCTCATGAATCAGATCGATCAAACGGAACACTTCTCCCGAGCGGGTCTTCATTTTTGTCCCGTCGTGGTTCAGCACAAGCCCAAAAGGGGCATGCTCCACAATGGTGTGGTGTGGATCGTAATACCCGCACAAAATGGCTGCATCGAAAACCATGTTCAGGTGCTGGGCTTGGCCCAGATCGGTCACATAAATGATCCGATCTGCTTTATCCTGTTCAATTCTATAGTACAAAGCAGCAAGGTCGGTGGTCGCATAGTTATATCCCCCATCCGATTTTTGGATGATGAGTGGGAGCGGTTGATCGTTCTGATCTTTATACCCATCTAAAAAGACACATTTTGCCCCATGGGAAATCTCGACTAGCCCCTTTTTAGCAAAAAGCTCAACCACGTTTTTGAGAAATGGTTGATAAAAAGATTCGCCCCTTTCGATCAGCTCGACGCCCAATACATGGTAAATCTCGCTAAATCCTTTTCTTGAAATCTCTAAAATCTGTTTCCAGATCTTTTGAATGGGTGCCTCATGTGCTTGCAGGCGCACCACCATCTCTTGAGCCCGCTTTTTAAAATGGGCATCCTGATCAAACTCGACTTTACTGCAGCGGTACCATTCCATCAGATCGGATAAACAGCTTTTTTCTACATTTAGCTCTTTTTCCAAAATATAGGTGACGAGCATCCCAAACTGAGTCCCAAAATCTCCGATATGATTGATTTTCATTACTTCAAAGCCTAAGAAATGGAACAAACGGGCCAACGAATCCCCGATGATTGTCGAGCGCAGGTGTCCCACATGGAGCTCTTTGGCGACGTTGGGCGAAGAGTAATCGATCAACACTTTACCCGATTGTCTTGGGAATGAGGCGAACAGGTGTTCCGATTGATCCGTTATGTAGGCATTGCTCAAATAAATATTGATAAACCCCGGCCCCGCAATCTCGAGCCGATCGATCAAAGGATGCTCCAAATGCTCGACAAGCGCCTGCCCCACCTCTCTTGGGTTTTTTTTCATCTCCTTGGCGAGCGCCATCGCAACGGCTGTTTGGTAGTCGGCCTGTTGGGGGGCTTTACACCGGGAAATTTCTGGCAAAAATGAAATTTCAAATAATTTTTTTACTGCTTTTTGAAAAATTTCTTGCAACTGGTGCTGCAATTGACAGGAGCCAAGGGGTATGTTCTTCATCAGAATTTATTCATTTTATCT
Source organism: Chlamydiia bacterium (assembly GCA_964200935.1). Lineage (GTDB taxonomy): Bacteria > Chlamydiota > Chlamydiia > Chlamydiales > RGXB01 > RGXB01. Next base: position 1,918 of record CAXNCP010000056.1, read on the forward strand.
CGTAAAGAGCGAGCATAACAGCTGCTTGATTATAATCAAAGAATTGGGTAAAGTGGCTTATTCAATTTAGAATACCCAAGAGGTTTAGATGACAACCGCGGTCATTCCAACGACACTTATCGAAGAGCTTAAAAGCTTTTTTAAAAAAAACCGCAAACCGGACCTGATCACCTCCTATCTTTTTTTCCTCGAAAAAAAGCACCACCTCAACCCGGTTATCTTTCTCAAGGAAAAAAGGATCTATAAAAGCAAAGAAGAGCTGATCCATTTCCTTGAAAAACAAGGTAAGCTCTGGAGAGAGACCGAAATCAAAATCCAGATCGGTGAACCTGAAGTCAATGCGCATACTAAAAAAATCTATATATGCCCCTTTTCTGGGAAGGTTTTTGGGGACAATACCCATGCCAACCCCCAAGATGCGATTTATGACTGGGTTTCCACCTGCAAAGAGAACACCGAAAGGGTAGACGGACAAAGAGTAAAGCGCTTTTTTGTCTCAGAAGATCCTGAAGTGATCAAAAACTACATCAAACCACAAAAAGTCGCCCTCAGAAAGACCGTCTTCTCTTCTGCTGTTACAGGGAAACTTTTTGCCAATAAACAGACCGTTGTGGAAGATTTTGTCCAACACATGCTCAAGTCGATTCCCCTTGCAGAAGTTCCTTCGCAAAACCGCTACGAAATTCAAGAAGATTTTTTAAAGTTCATTGAAGAGCATCTTAAAGAGACGCAAATCTCGAGCTTCGTCGAAGCGATGAGCCAATATCCTGAATTTTCCAAGTATGTTGCTTCATGGCTGGAAGAGGGGGAACAAGAGGATGCAGCTGAAGGCTAGTTCTTTAGAAGAGACGGCCCAAATAGCCCGTCTCGTCGCAACCCAATTAGTAGATACTCCATGCCTGCTGCTTCGTGGCGGGCTGGGAGCCGGCAAAACCACGTTTTCAAAATATATTCTTCAACATTTGCTTGGTATCGAACCCGATGAGGTTGTCAGCCCCACCTACTCCTACGTCCACATATACCAGAACAAAGTGGCCCACTTTGATCTTTATCGCATTCATGATCCAAGCGAGATTGAAGAACTTGGCCTAGAGGAGCTTCTAACCAACCCCTCTTTAATTAAAATCATCGAGTGGCCCGATATCGCACTTTCCCTGTTGCCCCTAAACAGAATTGAGATTACAATCGACACTCTAGATTCAACGGATCGGCTATTTTTGGTCCATGAAGCGACGATAGCATCAAAAGGCTGCGACAAAAATGAAAAAAATTAATTTTAAAAATGCAAAATTCCTGAACACGTTCGTTTCGCTTCCCCTCAAGGGGGTGCGCCCGAACATGCCCCGCTTTTGTTTTGTCGGCCGCTCTAATGTCGGAAAGTCCTCTTTGATCAACCATCTTACCGACACACCACGCCTAGCTAAAGTGTCTCAAGTTCCGGGGAAAACGCAGGCCATCAACTTCTTTGAAATCGATGGATCAGCCTATTTTTTTGACCTTCCGGGGTATGGATTTTCACAAACCGGGAAAGATCTTAGGGCTAGCTGGGATGGATTGATGAGCGGTTTTTTAACCGAATATCGCCCCTATGTCTTTTTGCTTACCGATAGTCGCCACCCCCTTTTTGAATCGGACCATCAGATGCTCAGTTGGCTGCAAGAAAACGAATTGCCTTTCACCTTAATCGCAACTAAAGCCGACAAACTCAATCACTCACAAAAACATACTAAAACACAAGAACTTCTCCATAAATTCAACGCAAAGCCACTCTTTTACTCCGTGCAAAATCCTCAAGGTAAAGTTGTGTTGATCCAGACGATTCAACAATTTTGTGAAAATGTTTCTCTTTCTAACGAATCAACCCAAGTAGCCCTAGCATGACCCCTATTTCCGAAGAACGATTTGTCTGCATAGACGTAGAATCGACCGGCCTCGATATTGAAAAAGATCGTATTTGTGAACTAGCTGCGGTTCAGTTTTCCTTGGATGAAGAGTTTTTAACCTTTGAAAGCCTCATCGATCCCGAGGTAGTCATCCCCCAAGAGGTGATTGATATTCACCACATCACCAACGACATGATTAAAGGCGCACCCAAAATTGAGTCTGTTTTGCCACGCATATTGTCGATGATTGACGATCATGTGATTGTAGGACATGGGATCTCTTTTGACATTAACATGCTCAAAAGCGCATTCCAAAGGGCAAAAATTGCCCACAAACTAGATAAAGTACGTGTGATCGATACTCTGCGTTTGGCTCGGCTATATGGAGAAAGCCCCTCCAATTCTTTAGAGGTGCTGCGTCGCCATTTCAACGTGGAAGAAGAGGGCGCTCACAGAGCGATGAACGATGTGCGTGTCAACATTCAGGTATTCAAACGTCTCATTCGCAAATTCCGCTCTGTAAAAGAGATACTCGAGCGCTTGAAATCCCCCATCCTTTTAAAGCATATGCCGCTTGGAAAATACAAGGGGCGTCCATTTGGTGAAATCCCAATCAATTATCTTATTTGGGCTTCCAAGCAAGATTACGATCAGGATCTTACATTTAGCATCAAAGAAGCGGTCAAAAAAAGTAAAACAAAGGGGGGCTTCTTAAGAGCCAACTCCCCTTTCAGCGGATTGGATCTTTAGCTATGACTCAACTCAATGAACTAAAAACATTGGCTAAAATGCCCTGCGAAGAGACGGTTCTTCTTAGGGTCGATTTGAATGTTCCCATTAAACAGGGCGTTATTTTAGATGACTCTAAAATCCGCGCATGTCTTCCCACAATTGAATTTTTGCATGCCAAGTGTCGCGACACTAAAATTGTACTGATAAGTCATCTTGGTCGCCCAGACGGCGGTGATGAGAAGCTCACACTCAAACCGGTGCAAGAAAGACTTGAGGAACTTTTGGGACGAGAGGTCCTTTTTTGCAAAGAGACGATCGGGCCCGAGCCAAAATTTTTGATCCACCAGGCTAAACCGGGTTCCTTGATCCTTTTGGAGAACCTCCGCTTTTACCCAGAAGAAAAAAAAGGGGACTACAACTTTGCAAAACAACTGAGCGAGCTTGGCGATGTCTACATCAATGACGCATTTGCAGTGAGCCATCGTAACGATGCATCCGTTGCGGTTTTGCCGGAACTATTTCCGAAGATGTCGTTTGCCGGCTTTTTATTAGATAAAGAAATCCTGCTTCTCACGAGAACCTTTAAAAAACCGGAGCAGCCCTTCGTTGCGATCATCGGTGGCTCGAAACTCTCCTCTAAGCTCCCCCTAATCGAGTCGTTGATCGAAAAAGCGGATACCGTCATCATCGGCGGACTGATGGCCTACACCTTCTTGAAAGCACGCGGTGAAAACGTGGGTGCGACAGAAGTTGAGGAGGACTTCGTTGATCAGGCGCGTAAAATCTTATTAAGTCGTGATGGGCGAAAAATTGTTCTTCCCATAGATCAGATCGTTGTCGACTTAGAAGGAAAGATCTTTGAAGCCCCATTTCCGATGCCTGAGGGGACCCGAGCTTGCGACATCGGGAGCCAATCAATCGAAGTTTTCAAAAAAATACTATCTAGTTCCAAAACTGTCCTTTGGAACGGACCCGTGGGGATTTTTGAACAACCTCCGTTTGAAGCGGGGAGCC
>CAXNCP010000057.1:0-5497 GCA_964200935.1 Chlamydiia bacterium
GGAGGAATTAGTAAAAAAAATAATTGAAAACTCCCCGTTTCAAGAGCTTGCTATCAAAGGAAGTTTTTAATTTATCCCACCCTTTTGACCCACCGAAAAATAGTTGTGTTGAGATCTTTCTTTTTATCTATAAAGTAGCTATACTCTGAAACAGGTTTTTATGTCCTTAGAATTGATCCAAATCGATTTAAGAAATCTTGAGGGTGGAGAAAGTTGCACTTTGAAAGGTGTGCTTTTACCCGCAAGTCTCGAACTAGATCATGATGAGGCAGAACAGTTTAGCGCCATCGAGTACAAGCTTGAGGTTCAGATCGTAGGAGAATCTCTGTTAATCAGAGCGGATGTTAAAGGGGAAAAGAAGACCCCATGCAAGATTTGCAATAAAAATCTCACAGCGACGATCCATGTTGATCGCCAAAATGAGGTCATCCAGCTCGACGAGATCAAAGGCTACAAAATCGACCTCACACCCACCGTCAGGAATCTCTTTTTAATGGAGACGCCTGGGGTTTTGGAGTGCAATAGCGGCGCTTGTACCGACCGCACAGAAGTAGAAAATTTTTTAAAGCGTCAAAGACTATCCTCTAGCCCCTTTGATAGTCTTACTTAAGTTTTGGAGTATATCATGGCAGTACCACGTAATCGCATGTCCAAGTCTAGAACACTGAAGCGAAGATCAGAACATGCCTTCAAACCAGTCCAATTAATCGAGTGCCCTAATTGTAAAGCACATAAAAAGTCACATAGAATGTGCCTTTCTTGCGGTCATTACAACGGAAAAAGCGTCTTTAAAGAAGCAAAAATTGCTTAAGCTTTCATAAAAGCCTTATTTAAAAAGGGACGGAACGGAAAAAACATATAAGAGTCTACGTTTGACGCTTATTTTTTCCGTTTCTCCCTTTAAAGAAATTTCTTTTCAGGCGTTGCAATGAAAGATTCTAAAGAGATAATGGTGAGCGTTGACTCAAAAGAGACGCGCATTGCGCGTATGAGTCAAAAGCGTCTTACCGAGCTCAACATAGAGCGAAAAAAAAATAGGCTGATATCCGGCAACATATATAAAGGTCGTGTAACGAATATTCTCAAAAATATTCAATCCGCCTTTATCGATATTCACGAAAATGAGAATGGATTCATCCACATTTCTGATGTCATCGAAAATTCTCAAAAGCTACAGGAAATGTTTGAAATCGATTTTGATTTCAAGGGTGAAAAAGCTGTTGAAGACGGCGACATTTCTTCTCACTTTAAAGTAGACCAGTACATTCTTGTTCAAGTTGTCAAAGATCCGATTGGATCGAAAGGGGCCCGACTCACCTCCAACATATCCATCGCAGGTCGATACCTTGTTTTGCTTCCTAACTCACCTCTGAGAGGGGTCTCGCGAAAAATCAAAGAACAACCGGTGAGAAATCGTCTCAAAGAGATCATCGAAAAATTTGAACTCCCATCCAAAATGGGTCTGATCTGCCGAACCGCCAGTACGAAAGCGACGGTTGAACAGCTGATCGATGAAGTACGGGAATTGATCAATACTTTTGATGAGATCATCGAGAACTACCATAAATCTAAGGGGCCAACCTGCCTTTATAGAGAGTCTGATATCACAAAAAAAGTCCTTTTAACAGCAATGGACAAAGGATATGAGCGCATTCTAGTCGATCACTATCCTACATTCAACGAGCTGAAAAAACTCTATTCAAAACATCCGGAGCATCAGACACTCAAAATCGAGTGTTATCGGGATAAATTACCGATGTATGAACGCTTTGGTGTCGACAAAGAGATCGAAAAAGCGCTCAAGCGAAAAATTTGGCTCCAAAGTGGTGCCTACCTCTATTTTGACCGTACAGAGGCGATGCAAACGGTCGATGTGAACTCTGGGCGTAGCACTAGCGATCTTGGTACTAAAGACGTAGAAGAGGCTTTAGTGCAGATCAATAAAGATGCAGCTCTTGAAATTGCTCGACAACTGCGCATCCGTAATGTCGGAGGGTTGATCGTGATCGACTTCATCGACATGCGATCTCGAAAGAACCAAAAAAGGGTTCTCGAAACCCTCAAAGAGGCGTTGGCGGAAGATTCTGCAAAGTGTACCGTTCTCGGAATGTCCGAATTTGGACTTGTAGAAATGACCCGTCAAAGAAACAAAGAGTCGCTGATTCAAACATTGATGTGTCCTTGCCCCTATTGCGGTGGACAAGGGACGATTCAAAGTCACGAAACTGCCTCTATTGAACTAGAAAGGGCGATCAAGAAGTTGGTTCTCGAAGGGGTCAAAGGGAGTGTTGAAGTGACTGTCCACCCTGAGTTGGATCGATATCTTGATGGTGAGGACAAGGAGTTTTTAGACAAGTTGGCGAAAAAAGAAGCAATCAAGCTGATTTTTAAAACTAATAATGAGCTCCATCTAAACGATTTTCATCTCACAACACCCAAGGGGTCCATGAGTGCCAATAAAAGATAGTGATCTTCTCGATAAAATTGCCGGTGCTTTAGTTGCAGCACCGCTTAAAAGCAATTTTTTAGAGTTTGCTGATTGTTATGTTCAATTGCATGTCGATCAAGGCGGCGATAAGAATGAAGCTCTTGATGTAATGCAAGAACTTTTTGATGCTGTCGAACAACAAACCATAAATCCCTATCTTTTTTCGTCTTTACATATCCCAACAAAAGAGGATGAATCTTTCTTTGACCTGGGATTAAAAGTCGCCAAACCTCTCGTTTTAAATAAGCCTACGATTATCAATCCCCATATCTTAAATCATGTTCAAGAGCTCCTTGCACGCGGTGAAAATGTAATTTTTGCGGCAAATCACCAAACAGAGTTAGAACCACAAATTTTGAGCATCGCATGCGACTCTTTGACTAAAGACCTCTTCAAAAATACTTTTTTTGTTGCAGGAGAGAGAGTCACAACCGACCCGATGGCTGCTCCCCTCTCGCGTGGGCGTAAACTTTTTTGCATCTATGCGAAACGGTATGTTGCTGACGATAAAGATGTCGAGGTAGATCGCAGGATGCACAATCTTAAAACGATCAAACAGATGAAAGAGCTTTTGAATCGAGGTGGAACCTGCATCTATGTGGCTTTAGGTGGAGGGCGCGATCGCCCAGATGCCGAAAGAAATGTGCAGCTCACCCCATTTGATCCTAGCAGTGTTGGCTTGTTCACACTTTTAGCACAAACTTCCAGGCAACCGACCCACATCTTCCCACTTGTAATCTCCTCTTTCAATGTATTACCTCCACCAGTTGCGGTGCAAAAAGAGTTGGGTGAACGTAGATGGACCCAAGGTGGTTCGGTCACGGTGGCTTTAGGAGAAGAATTTACTTACGCCCCATTTTTGAAAATTGAGGATAAAGAGTTGATGCATCAAGAGCTTACTCAGGCCCTTTTCCAAAAATTAGAGGATTTGTATACCCCCTACGCGGGCGATGTAGCCCCGACGCCAGTAAAGTGAGTCAGATTCGCTTTTTTTCCTTGTAAAGGCCAAGTGCCCAAAGGGGAAAAAGGATCTCGTAACCATGATATTTGAGATAAAAAATCCTTGGGAAGCCAGGGGCATTGAAATGCTCATCTTTCCACGAGCTTTTACGTTGAAGAAGGTATTGAATGCCCCTCTCAATCTGTTTTTCGAAAATATGATCTGCCGAGAGGAGCGCTATTAGCACGATAGCTGTGTGAAACAATGAGCTAGACTCTTTTGTTAGATTTTTTTCTTTTACTTGATAGCTATCGCAAGATTCACCCCATCCACCATCCGGATTTTGCTGTTTGAGCAAATATTCGATCGCTTTTTGGATGAAGGGCTCATCTTTAGTCAACCCTACCTGCTTTAAACCCAAAATGGCTGAAAAAGTACCGTAAAGATAATTCGTACCCCACCTTCCCCACCAAGATCCGTCTGGATTTTGGATCTTTTTGAGATATTCTACCGCTTTTTCGATCGATTCGCACAGCTCTTTTCGGTTCAAGAGTCCAAAAAATGAGAGCACTCTACCGGTCACATCCTCGGTTGGAGGATCCAAGAGGGCACCATGGTCTGCAAAGGGGATAAGGTTTAGGTAGTCAAAATTTTGATCCACACTGAATGCTGCAAATCCACCGTTTTTCGACTGCATTCCGATCAGCCAGTTTTTTGCAAATTCGATGTTATCTTTGTAGCGCTCTGGATCAATCGCCGCCATAGCCCATGCGCACATGGCTGTGTCATCCAGGTCGGGATAGAAGGGATTATTGAATTGGAAAGCCCATCCACCCCCTTTTAAATTTGGACGATCCAAACTCCAGTCACCTGGAACATTAATCAGCTGTTTTAACGCTAACCAATCAAGACCCTTGTACAAAGGATCTTTCGATTTTTGGAGTGTATAGCGAAGAGCGTGCATTGCAATCGAGGTATCCCAAACGGGTGAAATGCATGGTTGCATGTAGCTGAAATTTCCCTCTCGTACTTCAAGACGCTTAATTGCCTGGATCGCTTTTTGAATGAGTGGGTGCTCTATCGAGTAACCGAGGCTCAAAAGGGCTTTGATCTCATACTCCATAGCTGTGTAGATTCCGCCAAGCCCGTCCTCTTTATTGTCATGCTCCTTGATCCATTTTAATGCCAAACGCTCCGCATAAGACCTCAAATTTTTGGGAATCATCCAATCTAAATTTCTCCCAATCTTGTCTAGAAGAAAGAAAAGCCCTTTCAAACCTTTGGGTTTGAGATGCACACTTTGTACATGAAGTTCTTTCAAATCGATTTTTTTTGGATTGATCGCCTCGAATTTTCTTGTCATAGTGACGCAAAGAGGGACTACAACGGCCCTTGCCCAGTAGGCAAACTTATGCAAATTAAACCAGGACCACTTTGGCTGTAAGATCATTTCCACAGGCATCCAGGGGACATGTTTGAAACCGATCTGTCGAAACTGGGCAAGGGTACATCGGGTAAATACGTTAGCCATTTTTAGCCCACCATGCTCCCTTATTTTTTGAGCTATTGCCTGCATATAGAGAAGATCTTTTGATTCGCCGCTGCATTTGAGGGCAAAGTAGGATTTGATCGATGCGCTCAAATCATACGGGCCACCAGGGTATCTGACCCAGCCGTCCTCAACGATCGTTTTTCGTAAGTAGCAAGCTAAACGTTTTTCTAATTCTTCTTCATGCCAGCCAATAGCATGCATCAGTAAGATGGTTTCGGAACTGATCGTCGAGTCGCATTCTAAAGGATAAATAAAATAACCTTCCCGATCCTGGTGAGTAAGCGCTTTATCGATCAGGTAATCGATCAGATCATCTATTTTGGAAAAATCAGACATTCGCCCTTAAAATTTTGGTCAAAAGATCTACTCTCCATAACTGACTTTTTAGGTGAATGTCAACAAAGTCGATTCAAAATCGTTAGCGTCAATAAAATCTAGGCCATATTCGAAAAAACGGTATCTACATCATCTAGGTTTTCGAGCCAATCGATGAGATCTTCATTTTTTTTTCGGTTCT
>CAXNCP010000058.1:0-5436 GCA_964200935.1 Chlamydiia bacterium
CTTTTGTTAAAGGCCTTACTCCCTTTTGATCAAATCATCCTGTTGGCGCCTCGTCATCCCGAAAGATTTAATGAGGTGGAGCAACTACTAAAAAAAATGAATGTGATATTTGCAAGGTCCAAAGATCAACAAAACATCGATCAAGTGCAGGTTTTACTCATCAACGAGATGGGTGTTTTGCCAAAATATTACTCATCTGCCGATTGTACCATCGTTGGGGGTAGTTTCATCCCTAAAATCGGGGGTCATAATCTCTTGGAGCCGATCTTATATGGCAGTATACCCCTATTTGGCCCCTGGACCGAGAAGCAAGAGCACCAAAAATCTTTCCTTAAAGAGCATGGGGTTGGCTTTTGCCTAAAGATCGATGAGATCAAAAAGGGGGTGTTTGCGATTTTAAATGACCAAGATCGACTGCAAAATCAAAAAGAAAAAATGGTCGAGGTACGTGCTCTCATGCAAAGGCCGCTTCAAGCGACCCTCGAATGTTTAGTCTTTTGAAATGGCTTAATCATTAGAACCCGTCACAAAATAGAACCGGCCCTACTTCTAGCCGATATCAGCCGAAACCTTTTGAAGTCGCTTTTCCAGTGCTTCTAATTCGTCCAGTATTTTTTGGGGCATTTTTTCCTCGAATATTTTGTAGTATTCCTTGAGTTCTTTCACCTCATCTTGCCATCCCTTAAGGTCTACAGAGAGCAGCTTCTCTAAATTTTTTGGGCTAATGGACAAATTTTCAAGATCAAGCCCATCGCTATTAGGCATATATCCAATAGGGGTCTGTTTAAAATTTTGTTTTTGATCTAAACGTTCAAAAATCCATTTCAACACTCGACCGTTTTCTTTAAAGCCCGGCCAGCAGAATTTAGAATTTTCATCCTTCATAAACCAATTTACGTAAAAAATCTTAGGCAAAAGATCTTCGTTGGTTCTGCTTGTAAAGGAGAGCCAGTGGGCAAAATAGTCCCCCATGTGGTAACCGCAAAAAGGGAGCATCGCAAACGGATCATGCCTTAATTTTCCTATCGTCCCGTTTGCTGCGGCGGTCATTTCAGACGATACTGTTGTGCCAAGAAAAACTCCATGCTGCCAGCTTCTGGATTGGAGGACTAGAGGCACGACCGATGAGCGTCGTCCCCCAAAAAGGATGGCGCTGATCGGAACACCTTCGGGATCATCAAAAGCTCTATCTACGCAAGGGCATCCGCTGATCGGAGTTGCGAACCTGGCATTTGCATGGGCTATGTTACCCTCGGAAGAGGAGTCATTTCCTAGCCAATTAATGCATTCAGATGGGGTGTCCTGGCTCATCCCTTCCCACCAAACATCTCCCTCTTTTGTCAGACCTACATTTGTAAAAATAGTGTCCTTTTTTATCGTGTCCATGGCGTTCGGATTTGAAGCATAAGAGGTTCCCGGCGCGACCCCAAACATCCCCGCCTCTGGATTGATCGCATAGAGCCTGCCATCCTCTTTGATCTTCATCCATGCAATGTCGTCCCCAACTAAAGAGATCTTCCAGCCCGGGAGGGCAGATTTGAGCATAGCAAGATTGGTTTTGCCACAGGCACTGGGAAATGCTGCTGCAAAATATTTTTTTTCTCCCTCTGGGTTTTCGATCCCCAAAATGAGCATATGTTCCGCAAGCCAACCCTCATCCCTCCCCATCTTGGATGCGATGCGCAGGGCAAAGCATTTTTTAGCCAAAAGTGCATTTCCGCCGTAACCGCTTCCATATGACCAAATCTCTTTAGTTTCGGGAAAATGGACGATGTACTTGTTATGGGGATTGCAAGGCCATGGACTGTCTTGCATTTGCCCTTTCAATGGAGCGCCCAAGGAATGGAGACAGGGGATAAAGGGTCTATTTTTTAAGATTTTCAGAACATCTTTACCCATCCGGGTCATGATTCGCATGCTGACAACTACATACGGGGAGTCGGTGATCTGCACCCCAATGTGGGATATAGGCGAACCTAAAGGGCCCATGCTGAAAGGGATTACGTACATGGTGCGGCCTTGCATGGATCCCTCAAAAAGATCGGTAAGAAGGGACCTCATGCTAGCCGGATCTCTCCAGTTGTTCGTTGGTCCTGCATCGTCTTTTCTTGTACTGCAAATAAATGTTCGATCTTCAACACGGGCAACATCCTCTGCCGAAGATCTTGATAAAAAACAATTGGGCTTCAACTCATCATTTAAACGGATGAGTGTCCGATTTTCTACCATTTGGTCGGTCAAAAGATCGTATTCCTCCTTTGAACCGTCACAGATGTGAACACGATCAGGTTTACAAAGCTTTTGAACTTCATCAATCCATCGAAAAAGATCTTTATTTTCCAATTCTACTATTGTTTGTTCAGCTCGTAGCGGACTCGATTGCATACTAAAGAAGGAAGTAAATATCAAAAAGGAGCCTTTAAGTTTAAGGAAAAACCCTTTTTTAAGATCCATTTTTTACACCTCCTAAATTTTCCTTTACATATTCTTTAAAAAATAATTTTTTGTCTAGGGGGGGGAAAGGGGGATTTAGAAAAGTTTAGCTAGTTTGTAGGGGTTAATTACTAAAAACTCATTCAAAATAATCTATAAAGTATGTTTAAATCTTTCAGACTTACAATTTTCTCAATCGCTGAAAATTATAAGGCTTATTAATTTGTTTATTCAAAATTTGATCCCTTCTACGGCATCAATTTTTGCCTTATACTTTAAGGTTCTTAGGTATGCACCCAATCTCATGGAGCCCCTTTCCTGCTTTTTCAGAGGACAACAGTGAAAATTTGAGGGATCCTTTTATTACAAACATGGTATATGTCGCCCTCTCCTGTTTCGCTTTTTATCTTTTTCATCGGATGGTGCATGCTCGAGATGATCACCATTTGTCCAATCAGAGGCGATCCATGAGGGCTATGCACGTTCATCCAATTGCATTAGGCAACTACATACCGCATACATTTTTACAAGAATTTGAGCGTGCACCAAGAGGTGATCGCTTCGGCCACATCGCGCAAGGTCTTTTTTCATCTTTGGTGGACGAGCGGGCGACAAAGATTGTAATTAGTGGTTTAGGTGTCCAGAAATTGCCCCCCTTTAACAATTGTATGAAAGATTTGAGATGTTTAGAAATCTGCAATACTTACCTCAAAAAGCTCCCCAAAGGGATTGAGAGGCTTTCGTCCTTAGAGCATTTGATTTTAGACGAAAACGAATTGACTAAGTTTTCCAGAAGGGTGTTCGAACTCAAAAAATTATCGATCATTTCACTCAATCGCAACCGACTACAAACTCTCCCCAATCTTTTTTCACAATTAGATAGTTTGACTTCGCTGAGCTTGATTTCAAATCAGCTCCGAATGGTTCCGAATTCTTTTTCCTCATTGACAAGGCTCAAGAATTTAAGGGTTTGCCAAAATACTATTTCCGATCTCGGGATGATTTTAGATCCCATTCAGACGTTAGAGGTAGCCCATTTTAGCAGAAACAGGATTGAAAAGATCCCAACCTCTCTTTTCAAAGGGCCCTTACTATCCTTAGACTTCTCAAGAAACTCTCTGACCTCGATTCCTACTGAAATCGGGTTTGCAACTCAATTGAGAGGATTGGATTTATCGGAAAATCATATTCAAGAAATTCCGGGGGAAATAGGGAATTTAGTTTCGTTGATTGATTGCAATTTAAGCTATAACAATCTTTTAGGGATTCCTCCCCAGGTGGGGAATCTTTCCTCCCTTGGTTTTTTAAATTTAGCGGCAAATACCCGGCTAAGAAGTATACCTTATTCCCTATCTAGAGTGACCTCGTTAAGCGACCTAAACCTTGAGTATACCCTGGTCCCGCTTTCACAGTATCAGTTGATCATGACCCGTATCCAGGAGGGGCAGTCTGTGCCGCTCGAGGCGCAAATAGGACAAATGTTAACTGTTTGGGCCGAGGCCGGACAAAAAGAGATCCCGGTGAATATTTTGGATTTATCTCTAAATCAAAAAGAGATGATCTTTGAGTGGATGCTTAGACTGGAAAAAACGATCGATTTTACCTGCCAAAAACAGCAGGTGACAGGGCTTTGTATTGATATGCTGGCCGGATTGGAAAACCCTACTTTCAAAGAGGTTTTTTTCCTTCAACTTGCGGATAACTTGAGCGATTGCGAGGATCGGGCACTATTGAATTTGATACTGATGCACCTCAATTATAGAATGCATGCAGCAGAGGTTTCTTCCCCTATTGATCATCTAGGCCTCATTCTGAAATCCGCCAATACTCTTGAGTTGATCAGAATGATCCCCCAAAAGATCATGAAACAGAAGGTCGTTGAGGAGGATACCGAGGTTTACCTCTATTATCTTTCTAGGTTTCAAAAAGAGTTGGATTTATTGTTGCCTTTCAGCATTCACATGCATTTTCACGACTATGCGAAATTGAAAATCAAAGAGTTAGACGGGCTAGACGAGCTTTCCTTTCTTAAGGAGCTGAAACAAAAGGATCCGTTAGACCTAATCTTTTCCCATCTGCCTGATCAGGGTCGCCTCTTTCTGCAAAAACACTTCCCATCCCAAGCCTTAGCGATCGAAGAAGAACTTTCGAAGGAGCTTGAGCAGATTGAGTCAAAATCGGAGGAACTCGGTTCTAGTGAGTTTGTCCTAAAAATGGAATCGCTTTCTAAGCTCAGGACTGTGCTCTACAGAATTGCCTTTTTGGAGTGCACCTCGTCCATTTAAATGGGACCACTATTGGTTTCGGCCTGCTTTGATTAGCTGGTCTTTGAGGCCCGGCATCTCCTTAGCTTTTTCAGATTTTGTGTAAAGGCTATGCCAAAATCGTTTTTCCAGTATTTGCCTTAAAGGGGAAGGGTTATGGAAAAGTTGCCATAAAGCCCCTTTTAAAGAAAAAATAGGGTTCTGAAACCGATCTGTAAGGGGAAATGCACGCAGCCCATCAAAAATCTCTCTTAAATAATCTTCAGAGGTCGTTGTCTGAGTCGAATTTTTTAAATGCAAAATTGCATACTCGAAAATTATTTTTACTTTTAATGGGGTCAAGAGAGTGTTTCGTGATCTCATCAAGGATGTTAGAAAGATAGAATTATAGCCGCTGCAGCTAATATTAGGCTCTAATAAACTTAAGTTTTTGACCGACTCTTCTACGGCCCAAAGTTTCACCAGCGGGTGTTGCATGACCATACTATCAAGAGTTTTCATCATGATCTGATTGGGCGACTCTATCAAAGCGACAAGAAAACCGTTCTCGGTAAAAATTGCTTCTGAATCGTATACAAGAGTATCACAAAAATCCTTCCACATCCCTCCAGCTTTGATGATTTCGCCCATCTCAAAATCAATAGCATGAAAAATGGGGTGCTTTGGTCCAATCACGAGCTCTAACGGGATCCTTTTTTGGGGGTACAAGCTTAAAAAATGGATCCAAAAATCGGATGAG
>CAXNCP010000059.1:0-5403 GCA_964200935.1 Chlamydiia bacterium
GTAGGTCTTTAATAAAATAACTTTGTCTGGAATGCTCAAAGCCTTTACAAATTCAACAAAAAAGCTTTTTGTCCGTGTGAATTTATGAGGTTCAAAAATCACGATGAGTCTTTTTTTGTATTGATCCTTAAGCCCCAAAAATGTTGTTGTCAACTCTTTAGGATGGTGCCCATAATCGAGAAATGTTGGTGTTCCAAAAAGAGGTTGCATCCTTTCTAAACGTCGCTTTACCCCCTTAAATGTAGAAAATGCCTCTTTGATCGACGCGACAGGTACCCCTAAGCTTTTAGCTAAACCAAAAACAGCCAAGGCATTTTTTACCTGGTGGATCCCGATAAGAGGGATGTATACCTTAGAGACGTTGCAGCCATCTCTTTGGTCAATGATGCTAAATTGTGTCCCATCATCGACGGTTTTAAGATCGACAGCTTGAATGTCCCCTTTTTCGATCCCATAGCTCACCCCATTTTGGACGAGGCCGCAATCTTCATCTTTGGCGTAAAATAAAAAAGCTGAGTTTTCAACTGTAGACAAAAACTCTCTATAGGCCCCTTTTAAGCGCTCAAAATCGCCCCAGAAATCGAGATGGTCCGGATCGACGTTGGTCAAAATAGCCCCTTCTGGATGGATACGCAAAAAAGATCCGTCGCTTTCATCCCCCTCGACGATGAATCCTTTTGTACCGTCCTTTCCGTTCAAATCCGAATCTTTTAAAACACCCCCAACGCTAAATCCCCATGCAGGATCATAGCTCGTCATGACATGGGAGAGCAAAGCTGATGTCGATGTTTTCCCGTGGGCTCCGACAACAGTATAGATGGGTAGCTTTCCAATCGTTTTTTTGAGTAGGTCTAAGCGATGAATTTTTGATTGAGCTTTTTCAAGTTCTGGATGATCCAAAGGAATTCGCGAGTGAAAAACTGCTATGCTCCCCTTTTCGATAAAATCTGGACTATGACCCTCAAAAACCTTAGCTCCCAAAAAGGTTAAAAACTTAGTCCTTTCGTTTAAACTGAGATCGGATCCGCTTACATGAATATTTCTCGACAACAAAATGCTCGCAAGCGAGCTCATCCCGATGCCCCCTATTCCAATGAAATGATATCGCTCCATTTCAGCCCTTTTTGCACCCGGTTAGACTCTTTTTTTTGTTTTTTTAAAATTTCAAAAAGTTCAGAGAGTATCTCTTCTTTTTTTTCTTCTAAAACGATGGTACCCAGACCGCCGTTTTTAAGAAAATTTATCCCGTTTTCGCGCTGATGAAGATCTGCACCCTCGAAAGGGATGATTAGTGTGGGAACTTGATAGTGGAGCAATTCTTTTAAAGACGATGCACCTGCCCGAGATATAGCAATATCGGCAATCGACATAGCGCGCAAAAGCTCTAAAGAAAAAGTTTCGACGTAAGCCGGAATTTGATGCTCCTGGTAGAGTTTTTGAAACACCATCGGGTCATTTTTAGGCCCCACAAAATGGATGATTTGAAAATCTTTGAGGGCTGTAACGTATTCGAAAACAAGATCGTTGATGAACTTGGATCCGCTCGAGCCCCCCAAAATAAGGAGCACTTTCTTTTCTCCTGTGAGACCAAAAAAGCGGAAACTCTCTTCCAGATCATACTCAGTTAATTCTGGGGTCAACACGATTCCTCGGTGGGGAAAGGTTGAAGCTAAGGTGTGCTCATAACATAAGATTTTATGGGCAAAAAAAGAAAAAAATCGATTGACCTTTCCCATTTTTGCATTCGGCTCAAAAACCCAAATCGGTTTTCCAAGCAAAAGGGCCACGATTGTTGCAGGAAAGCTATGGAAACTTCCGAAACAGATCACAATCTTTGGATTTTTTTTTTGAAAAGCGATGAAGGCATCCCAGCAAGATTTTAAAAGCTGAAAAAATTTTCTCGCGCCCTTTAAAGAGACAATTTGCAAATCCGATTCGATTAAAAAAGGGGACTCTTTTAATCCGATTCCGATCAAAAAAAAGCGGTCTTTAGCGATGCTTGCGGCCTGAATCGCAGGATTCAGGTGGCCGAACGTACCGCCTACGCTAAGCGCAATTTGTTGGTTCCACGACATCTGAATTCCTCTATTTCAATCAAAAGGGCAATTAAAATTGCATTTGCAATCAGAGATGACCCACCCTGGCTCATAAATGGCAAGCTCGTCCCTTTGCTAGGCAACAATCCTGAAACAATCCCCATATTCAAAAAAGCCTGGATAGCGAAAACATAGCTTAATATAGCTGCAAGAAAAAAGGCCTGTTTATCGTTAGACCTCAAAGCGACCACAAATCCCAAAAAAGTGATGCACATATAGATGAGAATCAAAATTACAATCCCAATCAGACCAAATTCTTCTGCAAATATCGCTAGAATATAATCGCTTCTTGCCTCAGGGAGGTAATTGTATTTTTGTAGACTTTGCCCGAGCCCTTTACCATGAAGACCACCGGACCCTGCAGCAATTTTTGCCTGGTAAGGTTGATGCCCTTTGCCTAAAATATCCACCTCAGGATCCATATAGACCTGAATTCTGTTTTGAACGTGGGGCATTTTTGATGCAAAAACGACCCCTATCGAGATGAAAATCAAAATGGGGATTAGCCAGAATCTAAATGGGACACCCGTTAAAAACAAAAGAATGATAATCGTAGAGGTCAAAATCAACGCGGTCCCATTATCGGGCTCTATCAGGATCAAAAAAATCGGAACCACTAGAAAGCAAAGCACCTCTAAAAATCTTTTCAATGAGGAGAAATTCCCCTTTTGGTGGAGATACCAAAGATAAAAGAAAGGGAGGATAACTTTCATTATCTCTGAGGGCTGAAAGGTCAGTCCAAACAATTTAATCCAACGCTTAGCCCCATTAATGGTGCATCCGATTACGGGAAAAAAAACCAATAAAAGCAGTACAGTAAATACGATGAATAGTGTTGGTGCATGCTTTAGAAGATTCTGATGACCGATCCTGTAAACCAAAAAAGCCATTAATGTCGCCACAAGACCGTAACTAGCCTGTTTTAGCAACGAGTCGATCAGCCCAAATTCGTGCAAACGATCCAATAACTCACCTGATGTCGTATTATAGACCATAACAAGTCCCATGGAGAATACAATCAGAGTCAAGTTAATAAGAAATTTTGAGATCAGGCTCATTGAATCCTTAGCTGATCACCAGGTTTTAACCGTTTGGCTTTCTCCTCGTCGAGGTTGTTCAAGCGGAGCAGCTCATCTACTTTCATATGGTTTTTCATAGCGATCGTCCAGGGATTGTCCCCGTTTTTGACCGTATAGTATTTTTCTTGACCTTTCTTTGCCCCCTTAGTGAGCTTTAGGACTTGACCAATTTGTAAACGAGAATCGATCAGATGGTTTGTGCGCATGATCTCTTCCACACTTAAGCCGTAGCTTCTAGCAATCTTATCTAAAGTATCGCCTGCTCGGACGATGATGTCTTGTGGAATCGTTTTATCTTGAAGATTTTGTGGATCTTGAGTTGAAGATTCCTCTTTGACTTTAACCACTTTTTCAGGCTCTTTTTTCTCTTCAAAAAGGTGTGTCTGGGTCAACTTCATCAAAAGTTGATCCACCTCATCCACCCCTTCTTTTTTACTTCCATCAGCTTTGGAAGGTGCCTGGGCTACAATCTCCTCCTTAACCACTTGGGGAATCACATCATTTTGTCGTCCAGTAAAAAATACAAAAAACAACAGGATGCAATTCATCAGAACTGTGACTAAGATAGCATCTTTTTTTCCCATTCTATCCTCTGCTTAAACGACTCCCCTCGATGTGCGTAGGAGCTAAATTGATCATAACTTGCAAACCCGGGAGACAACAAAAGATCGCCATCCCCTTTGAGTCCCTCTTTCACTGCAACTTCTAGTGTGCTACAACACACCACCTCTACAACAGGTTGAAATGTTTTATGGATTTCATCCATCGTCTCACCAATCGCTAAAATCCGCTTTAACGGCGCTCTAGAGAAAGCTTCTAAAAAATCTTTAAGGGTTTCCCCTTTGGATTTTCCACCAAAAATCAGCTGCACAGGTCGTTCAATTCTTTGAAGCGCATAAAGTGTTGAGCTCAATGTGGTCGACTTAGAATCATTATAAATTTTTTTTCCAAAAAAGTCTCCAAGATATTCTAACCTGTGAGGTAAATTTTGATAAGTACTTAATGTCCTCAAAATCTGTTCACGATTGAGAAAAAACCGTTTCCCTATTTCCACAAAAATATCTAGAGGATCCCTATCTGGCCCAAGACCAATTCCATTGGGTTTCAAAAGATCGAAAATCCTCATTTTGGTTTTTCGATACCGCTCCATCGTTTTATAACGATCGAGATGATTAGGTTGGATATTCAAAAGGACCGCAATATCCAGAGCTTTTTCCTGGGTAGTCTCTAACTGTTGCGCGCTCAATTCGACCACTGCGATTTCGATTGGGGTGAATAGAATAGAGCTCAATGGAATTTCGTTATTCCCCAAAGCTTTCGCATCAAAACCATAGGTTTTAAGAATATGCTCGAGCTGCATGACAAATGTCGATTTCCCGTTGGAACCGGTTACGCCAATGATCCATTTGGCCTTTATATGCCTGAAGCTTAAATCTATTTCTGAATAAACGGATATGCCCCGTTGTTTTGCCTCAACGATTTTTGGATGATCTTGAGAAAAACCGGGCGATACAATCACCTCACCGATTTCATCAAAATTTACCGGACTCGGCTCGGCATCATCATAGGTAATAGGGACGATCCCCTTAGATACAAAAAACCGAAAGGCTGCCTTACCGCTCCTAGCAAGCCCTAAAATAAGAGGTCTATACATAATTTTTTGCCAAATAGTGGATGAAATAACCAACTAGGCCAAACAGGAGTTGAGCACCCGCAAATTTTTGGACAATCCACTGCTCGCTTTGACCCTTGAATTGATAGTGGTGATGGAGCGGAGCGCATGCGAAAATCCGCTTTTTGGTCTTTTTGTAGTAAAATACTTGCAAAATGACCGACAGTGTCTCCACTACAAACATCCCCCCTAAAAAAATCAAGAAAAGCTCTTGGTGCAAAAAAATAGCAAAACCGGCAATCAATCCCCCTAACGGTAAAGAACCGACATCCCCCATAAAAATCCTTGCCGGTTTTTTATTGAAAAGAAAAAAGGCCACAAGTGAGCCCATAAGGGCTATGAGAAGATAGTACAACGTAAGATCCTGGCAATCAATTCCCAAAATAGCCATAAAAATCAGCGTTACGATACTCAGTGAGCTTGCCAGACCATCCATCCCGTCTGTGAGGTTCACGGCATTGGATGTACCCACTAGGATGAAAGTCAAAAAAAATCCGGTTCCTAAAAGGTGATACCACGATTGGGTGAACCTAACATCGCCAAAAAAAGGGATATT
>CAXNCP010000060.1:0-5362 GCA_964200935.1 Chlamydiia bacterium
TGATGCCCTTCGACATGTCCGCCGCCCTTTTGATCCTCACCTCGTACCCCAAGTCATTTTTACCAAACCTGAAATCGCTGTTGTTGGAAGGCTGGAGGGTGCTAAAGAGGTATTTCCCTACAGCGCAAATGGTAAAGCGGTGGCTAGTGAAAAAACATTTGGGATGATCAGCGTCTACTATGATCCTCATACAAAACGGATTCAAGGGGTAGAGATTGTTGGAGAACAGGCAACAACCATGATTGCAATAGCAACGATCTACCTCACACAAGAGTTGACCCTAGACACGTTTGATACAACTATATTCGCCCACCCAACCTATGCAGAGGCTATGGTTGAGCCATTTGAAATGGTGATAGACAAACAGATCCACTTTCCGAAAAAAAAGAAGGGGAAAACAAGCTAATTTTATGCCGTTTGAACCTCTAGACCCCGAGCCTACATTTTTGAAAAAGGATCAAAAAGACCTTGCGGTTTTGGATACCCCTGAAACAAAACGGAAAATACCTAGCGAATATAGGGTTCGCCTTCAGGTCTCCTCGGAGCGGTTTGAGACTGATGCTTTAGTGCATAAATTTGGGCTTAATACTGTTTGTGAAGAGGCAAAATGCCCGAACCGGCACGAGTGTTACTCCAAAAAGACGGCCACCTTCTTAGCCCTTGGGAAAGAGTGCACACGCAATTGTGGATTTTGTGACATCGATTTTTCCAAAACACCCAAACCACTTGATCCTCTAGAGCCAGAAAAAATTGCATGGTCGGTGCAACACTTAGGGCTCAAGCATGTTGTCATTACACAGGTAGCTCGGGATGATCTTGAAGATGGCGGTGCAGCACAGATCACCTCTATTGTAAAGAAAATCAGATCCTTGAATCCAAATACGACCGTTGAGCTTTTGACATCCGACTTTGAAGGGAATCATGAGGCCCTTGAAACTATTTTTTCGATCCAACCGGATGTTTTTAATTACAACATCGAAACCTGTAAAAGATTGACCCCAAAAGTTCGCCATAAAGCTACCTATGAAAGAACCCTATCTATTTTAAATGCGGCCAGACAGCGCGGTTTAGTCACAAAATCGGGATTTATGATAGGTTTAGGTGAAACTATGGATGAAATTTTTGAGGTTCTCGTCGATCTGAAATCGGCAGGATGCCAAATGGTTACCGTGGGACAATACCTACAAGCCGGCTTTTCAAAGATTCGGGTGAAAAAGTTTTATACCAAAGAGGAATTTGCCCTGATACGGGCAGAGGGGCTGCGGCTCGGTATTTTGGAGGTCTATAGCGCCCCTTTTGTCCGATCAAGCTATAACGCAAGGGAGTTTTTAGAGCATGCAACACAAACAGCCTTTCACTGAAGCGATTGATTTGGAAATCATCATGCTTGCCCTCGCCCACTTTGACGGCAGCCTTAGCTCTATGGTAGATGCGTTAGAAAATACTCCCCACCATCCACTCAGCTCTACCCCCCTTGAAAGGGTAAAAATAGTTGCCGACTGGCAAAATCGCCATAACCAAGACATGATCACCCTTTTACCGATGAGGGCTAAAGCTGCGGTAGAAGAGTCCTTGCATATGAAAAAACAGATGCAAGAATCGATCGAGCAAGACCCCGACTCTATCGATTCCAAAGTTTGTGAACTGATCTTATTTTTACATGAAGATCCATACATGCTGATCGATCAGCTTGTGATAGAACAAAAAAAAGCACTCCCTCCCCTTTTAAAAGCTTTAGAAAATAAAAAATTATTCGACCCGCTTTATCCCGGTTTTGGCCATAGCCTCCTTTATGTGATCGATGCATTAAAAGGGATTGAAGATTCCAAGGCTATCGAACCCCTATTCATTGCCCTTTTGGAACAAAACAGCTTTTTAGAGGATCGGCTATTAGATGCCCTAGCCTCCTTCGAATCTAGTACAGAAAAGTACATGCTCCAAATTTTAGAAAAACGCCCCTTTACAATCCAATCCAGTTACGCCGCCAAGGTGCTCAACTACCTCAAGACACCCGAAGTTGCCCTTGCCGCTGTCGACGCTCTATGTGATCCATCTATTGCAAAACATCCAGCGCTTGCAAGTTATCTTATCTCCCTTTTGGACGCGCTCGAAGAGGAGGATCGCACGAGCGTTCTTAAACAACTTTTAGAAGAGACGCACCTTTCCAAAGAGCACCAAGAAGAAATAAAACTTTTTTGTTAAAATTGAACCGAATAATCTTTTAAATTTTTATAAAAAGTTATTTTAAAACATATTTGACAATTTAGTCCCAATCGCTACATTAAGGGCATGGATCTCTCTTTGATCATTCTCGCCGGGGGCAAGGGCGAAAGGCTAAAACCTTTGACCAACCATGTAGCCAAGCCAGCAGTCTCTTTTGCAGATATGCGGATCATCGACATTTCCCTGTCCCATGCGATTAAATCCCACCCAAAAAAAATCATGGTGATCACCCAGTATCTGGCAGACACTATTGAAAACTATATTTATGGCCATTACCCGATTGATGCAGAGTCTAAATACGATTTAGAGATACTGAGCCCGCAACAAGATCCTGAAGGGAAGCTCCTTTTTTATAATGGGACTGCTGATGCAATTCGTAAAAACATATATCATCTAAAACATAGTAAAACAAAATACACCATGATCCTTTCTGGAGATCAATTATTCAACATGGATCTTTTCAAAGTAATGGATCTTGCCCAAAATCTAAATAGCGACCTCTGCATCTGTTGCCATCCTGTGAATCGTCAAGATGCCCCTAGATTGGGCATTTTGAAAGTAAATAAAGATCATATCATCACTGAATTTCAAGAAAAACCACAAGATCCAAAAATTCTCGACACACTCGCTTCTTTAGATGGAGATCGCCCCTTTTTAGCATCGATGGGTTTATATCTTTTCAAAACCGATGCCCTAATTAAGCTTTTAGAAAGTTCTCCAGGGGATGATTTTGGCAAAGACCTGATCCCGGAATTGATAAAAAAAGGGAATGTAGGGGGATATATTTATGAGCACTACTGGGAGGATATCGGAACGGTGCGCTCTTACTTCGATGCTTGCCTCCTTCTGGCCACTGGAAAATCGGATCTTAAATTTGATGATCCCCACCATCCAATTATAGTCCCTCCCCACTTCACGGCACCTGCCCAATTTTCGTCAAACTCCATTCAAGAGTCGATGGTTTGCCAAGGCACAAAGATCGGTAAAAACACCTCAATCAAAGAGAGCCTGTGTGGCCCCAAAACTTGGATCGGGAAAAACTGTGAGATTGAGCATTCTGTTATTGTAGGGCACCAGCCTTGTAATCATTCAAAATTTGATACATTTACCACAAAAATTCATGACAACTGTGTATTGAAAAATGTCCTGGTCGATGCCGAAACGATCCTCGATGAGGGGGTGCGCCTGACCAATGAGAAAAAGCTCAAGAAATACGAAGACCCCTATATTGTACTGGTGGATGATATCATCGTCACTAAGCGATTTGCCCATATCCCCAAAAACTACGTTTTTTAAAAACAGCCTCAAAGTCTTCTCTTAGCTTTTCCATTTGATTTCCCCCTTTTTGCTGGGCTATACTGGTTTTGTTCATGAATATTTTTGCAATTGCTGATCTCCATCTCGCTTTTGGGGTGCCCCAAAAACGGATGGGCAATAAATGGGAAGTTTGGCTCAACCATGAGGAAAAGCTTTATGAGAATTTCCATCGTTTAGTTGGTCCTGAGGATCTTGTTCTTATCCCTGGGGATATCTCTTGGGCGATGACCTTGGAAGAGGCGCGCGCCGATTTTGATTTTTTAAACCAGCTGCCCGGAAAAAAAGTCCTTTTGAAGGGCAATCACGACTATTGGTGGCCCACTGACAACAAGTTGCGCAATTTTTTAAATCCGAATACAACATTCATCAATAAAAATGCCCTTTTAGTCGAAAATGTATCGATCGGGGGCGCCAGACTATGGGATAATACCGAAATCAACTCGGACGCGATCATAGATTTTGTGCCGGGGACAAAACCCCAGATTCGGGAATTGACCGACCAGGACAAAAAAACGTTCGACTCCGAAATTTTACGGCTCGAAAATAGCCTCTCGTCTATGCCCCAAGGGAAAATACGGATCGCGATGACCCATTACCCCCCGATTGAGCCTACAATGGCAGGATCAAGGTTCAGCGAGCTTTTCGAGCGTTTTCATATTGAGCATGTTTTATTTGGACACATCCATAACGCAAAAAAACTTCCCCTTTACGGTCAAAAAAATGGGGTCAACTACCATTTAGTAGCGGCCGATTATCTTGATTTTTGCCCTAAACACATCGGAACGATTGTATAGAAAAAAACCCTCCCTGGAAGGGAAGGTTTGTCATGGATTAAAAGGGGCTAGTATGGATTTTAAGCCCTATCTATGATCTTTTTAAAGTGCATGCATCCGGTATCTTGTGGATGGATGCGCCTTTTTTCATCGATTTGAGAACGGCTATCTAAAATTTTTCGAATTTCAGACATCTCGCGAATACGGTCTCTTTCTTCAAAATATTCTTGTGCAATTGTTAGAAGCTCAACAAAATCGGCCTCTTCCTTAGAAAAGTCTAAGATATGGGACAGTAAAGAAAAAAATTTCTCGTGCTCTTCATCTTTCAATAAATGGATGACTTCCAAAGAAAATTCAAAATCTTTGGTCTCAATCACCAACTCAACCAGATTTTCAAGGCGATCCTCACTATTCCCTTTCAGGTAAAACTCGAGCAATGAAAACCAGTAGGGTCTTGTCAAATAATCGAAAAACAACTCGATCAACTCTTGGGCCTGCACCTCTTCTGAGCGGTCAATAAGATCGGCAATATAATCGTAGATGAAACCCTCGATATCGTAGGCAAAATATCTAGAAACTTTTTCGAAAACCTCTACAGGATTTTTAGCTTTGGTAAGATTTTCCCTTAAAATTAACTCCAACTGTTTCAGTTGGTCTAGAATCTCTTTATAATTCTTACCCTGCTCCGCTTCGTACTTTTGAATAGCCATGTCCATTTCATCTGCAAAAATGGAGAGACAAGTGCCCTTAGGTGCGTGGCGCTTAAATAATTCAAACAATATCAGGTAAGCCTGTTCCACTTTTTCAGGTAGATCGGTCTCTAAAGTTACAACTTCAACAAAATCTTCGGGTGTATCAACTTCTTCTAGATAATGAGCAATGGATGAGTCGTTAACAGGGACTTTAAGCCTCTCTAAACGCTCAAAAAGTTCTTTGTCAGAAACGCTAGAAAGATCTTCAATCATCCAACTTTCATGGGGGGTTGAAAGATCCCAAGCAACCTGGGCTTTAAGTAGATTATAGTGTGCTTTGATCTCTTTTTTCATTCT